>CAYFLP010000338.1:0-1518 GCA_964344045.1 uncultured Bifidobacteriaceae bacterium | reverse complement strand
TTGCCGTTCTGCGTGTACATCGCCGACCAGTCGCCGTACTCCTGCGGGTCGTCGACGACTCCGGCCGCGCCCGCCTTCAGGGCAAGGCCTTCGAGGGCCGGGTCGTGCATCCAGAACTGCACGTGCCTGCCCGGTGCGGTGCTGGCCACGGCCTGCGCGGCGGCAACGAGATCGTCTCCTGAGAGCAGCCGCTTGAGGAGGTCATCGACGAGCTGCTGATTGGCCTGCTGGCGCTGCGCGGCCTCGTCCTGGCCGAAATCCTTGTAGGCATCGATCAGCAGCAGCTGGCCCAGCTGCTGCCCGTCGACCATGCCGTACGCCTCGGACTGGATCGGCCCGGTCGCATCGAGCACTGCTGCGATGGCCGTGAGATCGAGGGTGATCACGCCATCGACGGGCGGGTAGTTGCCGCCCGTCCAGGCTCCGGCCATCTCCTTCGCGGAGAAGAGCAGGTTGGGGTGCGTGTTCGCGACCACGAACGGCGCATTGCGCGGGTTGGTCGGGAAGAACGGATTGCCGGAGGGCCCAAACCACTTCACGGCCGCGTTCAGGGGCGGGAAGAGCTGGGTGCTCGTCTGGCCCTTGATGGGGATCGTGATGCGGCCCTGGTCGAACTCGACCATGACGAGGGTGAGGGGCGCACCGCCCGCGGCCCGCATCTCCGCCTGGTTCCCGAGTGCGACCAGGTAGCGGCGGACCCCATTCGCCCCGAGTGCGTCCGGCAGGGTCGGCGCGATGGTCACGAGGGTGTCGAGGGCTTCCTGCACAGGGGCCATCTCGTCCAGCGCCTTCGCGCGAATGCGCTCGAGTGCGGCGGCGGCAGGTCCGTGGGTGTTGATCGCGACGAGCGCAGCGTTGGCACTGTCCAGAAGCTCGGCAGCCGTGTCGGCGCGGGCAGGGAGGTCCTCGAGCATGGCGAGGTTGATGGCGCCGTCGCTGAAGATCTTCTCGCCGCCGGACTTCCCCGACAGGTCGGCATACAGGCTCAGCAGGCCGCCGGTTGCGTCCGAGATGTCGCCCGCGGCGTCAGCAGCGGCCCGCCAGTTCTCGACCGCGACATCAGCGACCGGCAGTGCCCCGATCAGGTCGACCTGGGCAATGCCCACCGACCTGTCCAGGAGCCGGGTCGACTCCACCGCGGCCTCGTACTCGGCCTGCGCCTGGGAGTACTCGCCGGTCTGCACGCCGTCAGCCGCAGCGCTGAGGTGACTCTGGAGCCCGTAGCCGCCCAGGCCGGCAGTGACGAAGGAGTAGACCAGGCCTGCCTGAAGCCACAGGACGAAGCCGCCCAGAACCAGGCAGATCCCCATGGCGACGAGCGCCAGCCACCGGGTCCGGGTCACCTGGTGAGTATAGGAACCAGGGCGTTGTCATCCGAGATGAAGCGGTCCCGATCACGTGTCGTGCACCCAGCCACGTCGGCCTGTGTTTCTGGGCCACGGCAGCTTTCGCCGTGCCATCCGCCGCGCCATACGCCGCGCCATCCCCGACAGCGTCGACCTGATGTGCGATTTCGCC
>CAYFLP010000337.1:0-1530 GCA_964344045.1 uncultured Bifidobacteriaceae bacterium | reverse complement strand
GTGGGGCACCAGCCCCGCCCACTCGCGATGCCTGGCGTGGTGTGGCAGTTTCTCGGGCGAGAAACTGCCACACCACGCCAGGCATCGCTGTTGTTAGGCTCGCGGAATGACTCAAGGCTCCATCCGGCGGGCACGTCCCGAGGACGTCGAGGAGATCGTGCTGATGGTGCGCGAGCTCGCCGAGTTCGAACAGGCGCCGGACGAGGCGGTCGCCACCGTCGAGCAGTTCCATGCAGCACTGTTCGGCCCGCAGCCGAAGGTCTTCGCGCATGTCGTCGACGAGCCCACGCCCGATGGGCGCCGCCTGGGCGGCTTCGCCATGTGGTTCCTCAACTTCTCCACCTGGGTGGGCAAGCACGGCCTGTACCTGGAAGACCTCTACGTGCGCCCCGAGCTGCGCGGTCGCGGGTACGGCAAGGCCCTCCTGGCGACCCTTGCCAAGGAGTGCGTGGACAACGACTACGGCCGGTTCGAGTGGTGGGTGCTCGACTGGAACACCAGCGCACTCGACGTCTACCGGGCCATCGGCGCCGAGCCCATGGACGAGTGGACTGTCCAGCGGGTCGCCGGCGACGCCCTGCGTGCCCTGGCGGCCCAAGCTCCTGCCCAGGGCGCCATCACCGCGTAGCCTCGTCCCATGACCGACGACGGCACCACCGTTCGCCTAGACCTCGCGGCGACGACCGACGACATCGCTATCGCTCGTTCCGTGACCGCGGCCATGGCCGCACGCGCCGACCTCACCATCGACCAGCTGGAAGATGCCCGGCTCGCCGTCGACGAGGCCGCCTCCCAGCTGGTGGCCGACAGCCCGAGTGGCGGCAGGCTGACGATCGAGTTCACGGCCCGCACTGGTCACCTGGAGGTGACCGTCAGCGCGCCCAGCGCCAGCGGCACCGAGCCTTCCCATGACACGTTCTCGTGGACGGTTCTCAGCGCGCTCACGTCCGGCCTGGCAGCCTCCGTGTCAGGCGGGATCTCGCGCATGCACTGGCATATCGACCGGCACGCGCCGGTCGGAGCGTGAGCCGTCCAGCGTCCGGCACGAGTTGGGGGCCCGCACAACGCGAGCGCGAGCGCGAGCTCATCGCGCTCATGGGCACTCTCCCGCCGGATGACCCAGGCCGGGCGGCCGCACGTGACGAAGTGGTCACGATGCACATGGCTCTCGTGCACCACCTTGCACGCAGGTATCGCGAGCGCGGCGAGTCGTACGACGATCTCGTGCAGGTCGGCACGATCGGCCTGATCAAGGCCGTCGACCGGTTCGAGCCAGAGCGCGGCCTGGAGTTCTCGACGTACGCGACTCCCCTGATCCTCGGCGAGATCAAGCGGCACTTCCGAGACCGCACCTGGTCGGTGCGGATGCCGCGCCGCCTGCAGGAGGTCTCCGCGCGCGTAACTCAGGCAGCGGACGAGCTCACGGCGGAGCTCGATCGATCTCCGACCGTCGGCGAGATCGCCGAGCGGATCGGGTGCACCTCCGAGGAGGTGCTGGAGGGCCTCGAGGCCCGTCGTGCCTACGCCGCG
>CAYFLP010000336.1:0-1549 GCA_964344045.1 uncultured Bifidobacteriaceae bacterium | reverse complement strand
CGAAGCAGCTGCTTCGTAGCGCTCGAATGACCAGAAGTCGACATCGTCGAGGGCCAACGGCGCGAAGCCACCGGCCTCCAGCGCGCAGGCGATCTGAGCACGATGCTCCACCGCATGCAGGCAGGCCTGCGACAACAGGGTCGATCTGTGCACCGACACAGGGCCGTTCTCATCGTCGAAGGAGACGATTGCATCGGGCAAAAGGCACTGGGCTACCAGCACGTCATCGACGGCTCGCAGGTGCGCGGCGAGCCCCGCAGCGTCGGCCCCGCTCGTCAGCGGCGCGATATCCGTCCACGGTTCGCCCATCAGGCAGTACCTGTACCACTCTGCTCCGTCGACGATGTGCTTGGCGATCTCGCCCACTGTCCATGAACCGGCCGCGTACCGGGCGGCGAAGGCCTCGTCCGGGTACTCGGACAGTGCCGCGAAGAGCCATGCGTCAGACCAGGCGAGGTGACGCATCGACCGCTCGAGCGTGATCATGACGATGCCTGCGGCCTAGTGGAAGAAATGCCGGGTGCCGGTGAGGTACATGGTGATCCCGGCCGCCTGCGCGGCCTCGATGACCTCGGCATCGCGCACCGAGCCACCGGGCTGCACGACGGCCTTCACCCCGGCGTCGATCAGCACTTGCAGCCCGTCGGCGAACGGGAAGAAGGCATCCGATGCAGCGACGGAGCCGGCTACCCGATCACCGGCACGGGCAACCGCGAGCCGTGCCGAGTCGACGCGGTTGACCTGGCCCATGCCCACGCCCACGGCAGCGCCGTCGGACGCGAGCAGGATGGCATTGGACTTGACGGAGCGGCACGCGCGCCAGGCGAACTCGAGGTCGGCAAGCGTCGCGGCATCAACTGCCTCACCGCAGGCGAGCTGCCACTGCGCCGGGCTGTCGCCGTCGGCATCGACGGCGTCGACTGCCTGGAGCAACAGGCCCCCGGTGATGGTCCGCGCCTCGATGTTGACGCCGGCGCGGGGCGCGGCTGCGCGCAGTACTCGCAGGTTCTTCTTGGCCGAGAAGACGTCGAGTGCCTCGGCGTCGAAGTCCGGCGCGATGACGACCTCGGTGAAGACGTCGGCCATCGCACGCGCCATGTCGGCGGTCACGGTGCGGTTGGCTGCGACGACTCCTCCGAACGCCGACACCGGATCGGTCGAGAAGGCCTTGTGGTAGGCCGTCGCAATGTCCGCTCCCACGCCGATGCCGCAGGGATTCGCGTGCTTGATGATGGCGACAGCTGGCTCGGCGTGGTCGTAGGCCGCACGCCGAGCGGCGTCGGAGTCGACGTAGTTGTTGTACGACATCTCCTTGCCCTGCAGCTGCTCGGCATTGGCGAGGCCGACCTCGCCCATCTGCGACACGTACAGCGCCGCCTGCTGGTGCGGGTTCTCGCCGTACCGCAGCACGTTGCCGCGCCCCCACGCTGCCCCGAGCCAGGTCGGGAAGCCCTCGCCCTCGGGATCGGGAGCGACGGCATTGCCGAGCCAGGTGGCAACGGCGATGTCGTAGGAAGCCGTATGGGAGAACGCCTCGACCGCGAGCCGC
>CAYFLP010000335.1:0-1608 GCA_964344045.1 uncultured Bifidobacteriaceae bacterium | reverse complement strand
CTGCTTGCCCATCCGCCGCGTGAGCAGTGCCTGTCCGAGGACGTTGTTGATCTTGTGCGAGCCGGTGTGGTTGAGGTCCTCGCGCTTGAGGTAGACGCGGGCACCGCCGCACAGTTGCGAGAAGCGCGGCGCGAAGGTGAGCGGGCTCGGGCGTCCGGTGTAGTCCTTCTCGAGGCCGGCCAGGCGTGCGGTGAACTCCGGGTCGACGATGGCCGCGCGGAAGGCGGCGTCGAGCTCGTCGAGCGCGGCCGTCAGGGCCTCCGGGACGAAGCGGCCGCCGAACTGCCCGAAGTGGCCTGCCTCGTCGGCGGCCAGGGAGATCTCCTGCGTCACGCCTGGCCCCTGTGGTGGCGAAGCGCCGGATGGGCGCCGGCAGTGACGAGGTCGTGCACGGCAGCGCGTGGGTCCCGCCCGGTGACGAGCGCCTCCCCCACGAGCACTGCGTCGGCGCCGGCCTCCGCGTACACGATGAGGTCGTGGGGATCGCGTACCCCGGACTCGGCGACCTTGACGCACGACGAGGGAATGCGGTCGGCCACGCGCGCGAACACCCCGCGGTCGACTTCGAGGGTCTTCAGGTTGCGCGCATTCACGCCGATGACGCTCGCGCCGGCATCGATCGCGCGGACGATCTCCTCCTCGTCGTGCACCTCGACGAGTGCCGTCAGCCCCAGGCTGCGGGCGCGCTCGATGAGGCTCACCAGGGCGGGCTGCTCCAGCCCAGCGACGATGAGCAGGATCATGTCGGCGCCGTAGGCCTTGGCTTCCCACAGCTGGTAGCTCGTGACGATGAAGTCCTTGCGCAGCACGGGAATATCGACAGCAGCGCGCACGGCAGCGAGGTCGGCGAGCGAGCCGCCGAACCGGCGCTCCTCGGTCAGCACGCTGATGCAGTGGGCGCCGCCGGCCTCGTACTCGCTGGCCAGCGCCGCAGGGTCGGGGATATCGGCGAGCGCGCCCTTGCTCGGGCTCTGCCGCTTCACCTCCGCGATGACGCAGACATCATCGCCGCGCAGTATCGCCTCGGCATCGCGAGCCGGGGCCACTTTCGCGGCCCTCGCCTTGACCTCATCGAGGCTCGTGACCGCCATGCGCTGCGCGACGTCTTCGCGCACGCCGGCGATGATCTCGTCCAGCACTGACACGCTCAAACCCTAGTGCGGCGGCCGAAATCCGGCCGTCCCGGGGGCTCAGCCCAGGCCCGAGCCCAGGTATGGCACGAAGTTGCGGACAACGCCGAAGGCGATGACGGCGACAAGGACTCCGACGGTCCAGCGATTGCGCAGGGCCGCCTGGCGCGCGGTGACGGCCGGCGTCACCCCTCGCCATGCGCGCATCACCCAGCGCACCCACAGCACGATCACGAACGGGATCACGGCGACCAGCAGGATGTTGTGGTCGAGTGCGCCGGCGACGTCTCCGTGGCACAGCGCGTAGGTGCCGCGCATCAGGCCGCAGCCGGGGCAGTCCACGTGCAGGAGCCACCTCGTCGGGCACAGCGGGTAGTGGCCGGCCTGGTTCGGGTCCACCGCAGCGACGTAGCCGGTGGCCGCGAGCACCCCGGCGGCGGTGAGGCCAGGAGCGAGCAGCCGGCGCGCCCGCGGACGC
>CAYFLP010000334.1:0-1636 GCA_964344045.1 uncultured Bifidobacteriaceae bacterium | reverse complement strand
AGCGAGGCGGTCAGCATGCGCTGGGTCAGCGCGGGCAGTGATCCGGCCTGCACCAGGTCGTCCATGAAGTCACTGGGAGCGAGGATCCGGCCCTGCCGAGGCCAGCGGGCGAGGGCTTCGCAGACCAGCACCGACCCGTCGGCGATCGAGACGATGGGCTGGAAGTACGGCACGAACCCGTCCTGCCCGGGGCGCAGTGCCTGGCGGATCTCGGCCCTGCGCTGCAGCCGCTCGACGGACATCCGGCTCACGCTGCCGTCCTGGACGCGCACGAGCCCGGGCCCCTCCGACTTCGCCCGCCGCAGTGCGTCGTTAGCCACCATCAGCAGGTCGATGGCAGGCATGGATGCCTCGGGCTCGCTCGCTGCGACGCCTGCCGACATGCTCACGTGCAGGTGCAGGCCGTCGATGACGGTCGGCTCCTCGATCACGCGCAAGAGGTCCTCGGCAACCACGGTCGCCTGCGCGAGCCCTGGCCGGCTCAGCAGGACGACGAACTCGTCGCCGCCGACCCGGGCCACGACATCCTCGGAGCGAATGCAGGCGCGCAGACGGCGTGCGACGTTGAGCATCAGGCGGTCTGCCCGCTCGAAGCCGAGTGAGTCGTTGAAGGCGGCCATCTCGTCGATGTCCAGCGCGATGGCAGCGCCGGCTAGGACGCCATCTGCGACAGCAGTGCGATTCGGCAGGCCGGTGAGCAGGTCCAGTCTCGACTCGCGCAGTTCCTCGGCAAGTGATCTCTGCTGGCGCAGTGCCATGTCGAGTCGAATGACTCCTAGGACGATTGTCAGGGCGGCGAAGAACGCGGGGAGCATGCTCACGTCGTCGCTGAGCCCGAGAGCCCCGGCCAACAGCACTGTGCCGCTGCCCAGCACCGCCAGGCTCGGGACGAGCACCCAGGTCGGTCCGATGGACTTTCGCTGCGGGGCATCCGGTGCGCGCAGGGGCCGGGCGGCGACGGCAGCGACGCCGAAGAGCACGCCTGCAGTGGGCCACAGGACGTCGATCGCAGAGCCTTCGACATAGCTGCCCCGGCTCAACTCGACCAGGTACAAGGCGTCACCGAAGCCATAGAGCAGTAGCCCGCCGAGCAAGAGCATCCAGGCGCGCGGCAGCTTCCAGCCGCAGGCCTGCGCCACCATCACGACCATGGCGATGAGTACGAGGTCGCCGAGGAGGTAGGTCGCATTGACTATGTAGTCGGCGTTCACGCCAACGCTCACGTCGATCGCCAGCGCGGTGCCGATTGCGGCAAGGCCGATGGTGAAGACACCGCTGCCGGCGATGACTGCGTCGAGCCACCCTGCGCCCTGCGAGATCCGCACTTGCCTGCGGGCAAGGCGATAGAGCGCGACGAAGGCAAGGGGATAGAAGCACAGCCAGAGCAGGTCGGGAATCGCGACCACGGTGGAGGGCATCGGCAATATCCCGTCGAGTGACCACAGGACGCCGCCGACTGCGTTGAGCAGGGTGCCGATTCCGACCAGCGTCCAGGGCCGCTCGCTCGCATCACCACGCGTGCCCCGGAGCAGCATCAAGAGCCCGGCGAAGAAGAAGACGCCGTCATAGGCGAACAGGTCGGCCCACAGGTACACCTCGCCCGAGGGTCGCAGGAACACCGACAGGACGAAGGCGA
>CAYFLP010000333.1:412-1669 GCA_964344045.1 uncultured Bifidobacteriaceae bacterium | reverse complement strand
CACGTGAACCTCCCCAGGGCCGGAAGGCAGCAAGGATAAGCGTGCTCTGGCGGGTGTGCGGGGGGTCCCTTTATTGCCTCGGACGAGCGCAGGTGCGGGCCAGCGGGCCACCCCGGAGCCCTGCCGCCGTCTGCACGGCCACGGGATGTGCCACTGGACAGGGCGCATAGGGTGATGGCGTGTCCATGGCCCTGTACCGCACCTATCGGCCCACCCGCCTTGACGAGGTGGTCGGCCAGGAGCATGTGACGGGCCCACTGCGCCGGGCGCTGGAGAACGACCGGGTGCATCACGCCTACCTGTTCTCGGGTCCACGCGGATGCGGGAAGACCTCGACGGCCCGCATCCTGGCCCGCTCGCTCAACTGCGAGAAGGGCCCGACCCCTGATCCGTGCGGCGAGTGCCAGAGCTGCCTGGATCTCTCCGCGACCGGCCCCGGCTCCATCGACGTCATCGAACTCGACGCCGCAAGTCACGGCGGCGTCGAGGACACCCGTGATCTGCGCGAGCGAGCGATGTTCGCGCCGGCCTCCTCGCGCTACAAGATCTACATCATCGACGAGGCCCACATGGTCTCCAATGCCGGCTTCAACGCACTGCTGAAGCTGGTGGAGGAGCCGCCGGAGCACGTGCGCTTCATCTTCGCCACGACCGAAGTCGACAAGGTGCTCCCGACCATCCGGTCGCGCACCCATAACTACACCTTCAGGCTGGTGCCGGCGAAGACCCTGCAGCAGCACCTGGCGTCGGTATGCGAAGCCGAAGGAGTGCCGGCCGAATCCGCGGCCCTGGCGCTCATTGCGCGGGCCGGGGCGGGGTCGGTTCGCGATTCGCTGTCGGTACTGGGCCAGGTGATCTCCGGCTGCGGTGCCGACGGCATCACCTACGGCGAGGCCGTGGCCCAGTTGGGCATGACTGATGGCGCCTTGCTCGACAGCACTATCGATGCTCTCAGCCAGCACGACGGCGCCTCGCTGTTCACCGTCATCGACCAGGTGATCGACGCCGGCCATGATCCACGCAGGTTCGTCACCGATCTGCTGGAGCGCTTTCGCGACCTGATCGTCCTGCACAACGTGCCTAATGCCGCCGCCGCGGGCCTGATCGATGCCCCGGAGGATCAGCTCGCCCGCCTGGTCGAGCAGTCGGCCCGGTTCGGCCCGCACGAGCTCGTGCGCGCGGCCGATGTCACCAGCGAGGGCCTCAGCGAGCTGATCCTCCGGGGCATCGATCAGGCCCGCGGCGGCGGCATTAGGC
>CAYFLP010000333.1:0-402 GCA_964344045.1 uncultured Bifidobacteriaceae bacterium | reverse complement strand
GCTGAAGGGGGCCACGGCGCCGCGCCTGCACCTGGAATTGCTCGCCGCGCGCCTGTTGCTGCCGGCATCCGATCTCGACGAGGGTGCCCTGCGAGCACGCCTGGACCAGCTCGAGCGCCGCATCGCCGCTGCTCCCATCCATGAGGCTCCGCCCGTGGTCCATGGTGCGCCGGCACCCCCTGCTCCCGCCCATGCCGAACCGGTTGCCTCATCGGATGCTGCTGCGCCGTCGGCCCCGCCGGCCCCACCCGCAGCGCCACGCAGGTCTGCCGCCGCTCCGGCTGCCTCGTCGAATTCTGGGCCGTCGAATTCTGGGCCGCCGCCACCTCCGCCCCCGCGCAGGCTGTCCGACGTCGCGCCGAGCTCGGTTGATCGCGGCGAGGCGCCGGCGCAGGCCCTCGA
>CAYFLP010000332.1:0-1671 GCA_964344045.1 uncultured Bifidobacteriaceae bacterium | reverse complement strand
CGAGCGGATCGCTCGAATCGGGAGGAGCGAAGCGACGGCTCCCGTCATCCGCTCGGAACGAGCGGATCGCTCGAATCGGGAGGAGCGAAGCGACGGCTCCCGTCATCCGCTCCACGCCAGTGCGGCGTCACCGGGTTTCCCTCGCGCAGGTGTCATTCCCGGTCGGTTTTATGACATCTGCGCGAGGATTTCGCGCGAGGATTTCGCGCGGTAGTGCTTACGACCAGTAGACGTACACGCGCGTGCCCACCGGCACGTGATCGAACAGCCAGGTGGCCTTCTCCATGTCGCGTACGCCGACGCAGCCGTGCGAGCCGTGCAGGTAGCCCACTGCGGCGAAGTCGGGGGAGTAGTGCACGGCCTCGTCGCCGTTGAAGAACATCGCGAACGGCATCCACGTGTGGAACCGACTCGAGACGTGGTCGCGGCTCTTCTCCTTGATGGCGAAGATGCCCTCATCGGTCTCCATGCCCGGTGCGCCGAAGCGCGCGTCCGTCGTCAGCTTGACCTCGCCCTTGACCACGAAGCGCAGCACCTTGGCGGTCTTGTCGATGCACAGGCTCATCGGCGTCTCTGTGCAGGTGCGAGGCAGGACTCCGATGGGCGCTGACATGCGGGAGAGGACATGACGGGTGCGCTTGTCGATGCGGCCGGTGGCGGGCAGCCAGTGCTTGGTCTGGAAGGAACGGACGGCGTCGCGCGTCGTCCTGCCGAACAGGGCTTCCTGGGATTCCTCCGTGCGGATGTCATGCCCGAGCCAGGCGAGCTGCTGCTGCGCGGTGGCGATGCGCGGGCCGAACTGGCCGATGCGCAGCGTCACGCCCGCTCGGGCCTGGGGAACCTTGGCGTGCGAGGCGCCGCGAGGGTCGGGCGTGTCGAGGGAGTCGAAGGCGATGCCCGACTGCGTGGCAGGCGCGCTCGTCGTCGACGTGGAAGTCGTTGGCGAAGTAGTCGGTGCAGCGGTGGCCGCAGTCGACTGCGGAGGAGGCGCGGTCGAAGTCGGCGAGGCATCGACGGCGTGGGCCTGGGGTCCTGCCGCAAGCAGTGCCAGGCACATGGCCGTGACGCAGGCTCCCCATCGTGCTGCCTGGCGTCGCCCGTTGCGCCCTGTCATGTCGTCACGGTATGCGCCAGCCTGCATGCACGCGTGTAGCGCGGGCCTGCGTGTCACAGGTGCTCGGCGAACCACGACTGCGCCAGCCGGGCGACCTGCGCGAGGGTGCCTGGCTCCTCGAAGAGGTGCCCGGCCCCTGGCACCACGCTGATGAGAGTCGGTGCGCTCATGCGCTCGGCCGCCTGCCTGTTGAGCTCGAGCACGTCGTGGTCGCTGCCGCCGACGATCAGCAGGGTCGGCGACCTCACCTGCTCTAGCCATCCGCCGGCCAGGTCGGGGCGTCCGCCGCGCGAGACGATCGCCCGTATGGGCGCGGGTTCCTTCGCGGCGGCCACCAACGCCGCCGCAGCGCCTGTCGAGGCGCCGAAGTAGCCCACCGGCTTGCCTTCAGCGAGCTCCTGGCCGGCGACCCAGTGCGTCGCGCCGATGAGCCGGTCCGCAAGCAGCTCGATGTCGAACACGTTGGCCCGGTCACGGGCCTCGGAATCGCCGAGCAGGTCGAACAGAAGCGTGCCCATGCCCGCACACCGCAGAACCTGCGCAACGGACTGGTTGCG
>CAYFLP010000331.1:0-1679 GCA_964344045.1 uncultured Bifidobacteriaceae bacterium | reverse complement strand
CTGGAGCTCCTCGCGGGCAAGGTGCTCGCCGTACTGGCCAGCACGGCGAGCACCTTGCCCGCGAGGAGCTCCAGGCGCGTCAGCGGCGTCGTCGACAAGAAGCGCAAGGCCCCGGAGCGCCTTTCGAAGCCGGTGCCGATGGCCAGCGAGGTGAAGCAGGTCGCGAGCACGGTCACCACCCAGACGGCGGCGACGGCAGTGGGCACGCGCTCCCCGGTGACCGGCCATAGTTGGAGCAGCCCCAGGCCGAGGAGCATGGCGACGGGGATGATGATCGTGAGCAGCACCTGCTCGCCGTTGCGGAGCGTGAGCTGGGTCTCCCAGCGGGCATGCGCGAGCACGCGCCGAATGCGCGGATGGCTCATGGCCGGCCCTCCGCAGCGTCGGCAACGACGTCATTGAGGGATCGGCGTCCCACGCGAGTGATGCTCCCGGCGGGAGCTTGCTGGGCGCACCAGGACGCAATCGCCGCCATGGACACAGCGTCGGACGCGCCCGTGGCAGCGAAGAGCCCGGGAGCGACCTCGCTCACGGCGCCGCCGGCGCCGAGCGCGCCCTGCAGGGGCGCCAGTGCGGAGTGTGCAGGGGCGGTGAACCACACGGCATCGCTGGGGCCGACGAGCTCGTCGAGGGTGCCGTCGAGTGCCACCTGCCCCGCATGCACGACGACGACATGGTCGGCGAGCGCCTCCACGTCGTCCATGAGGTGCGTGGTGATGACGACGCCTGCGCCCTGCTCCGCCAGCTCGCGCACGAGCTCATGGACGACCGCGCGGCCGGTGGCGTCGAGCCCGGCAGTGGGCTCGTCGAGGAAGGCCAGCCGTGGGCGGCCGACGAGGGCGAGCGCGGCCTTGAGCCGCTGCTGCTCCCCGCCGGACATCCGCCGGACCGTGCTCCGCGCGGCCGGGTCGATGGCCAGGCGCTCGAGCAGGCTGGCCGGGTCCAGGGGATCGGGGTACAAGCTGGCGACGAAGCGCGTGAGCTCGAGCGGGCGGGCAGTCGGGTACAGGCCGCCGTCCTGGAGCATGACGCCGATGCCCGACGGTGCGTGCAGCGGCCGCACCATCTCGCCCAGTACCTCGATCGTGCCGGAGGTGACATCGCGCAGGCCCGCGCAGGCCTCGATGGTTGTCGACTTGCCGGCTCCATTGGGGCCGACGACGGCGGTGACGGCCCCGAGCGCCGCTGTCAGCGAGAGCCCGTTGACCACCGGCCGGGGCCCATAGCGCACGACGAGGGAGTCGATGCGCAGGGCGAGCTCGGGCGAGGGCACGGACGGATTCTAGGTGGCGGTCCGGACCCGGGTGTCGCCGCCCGCGCACAATTAAGTAACATGCGTGTTGTGAAATTCCCGGGTGACGCAGCCGAGCGCATCGCGCGGTCGCTGGCCGAGCACGGCCCGTCGACTGCCGGCGAGATCGCCGCGCGCCTGGACCTGACACCCGCCGGAGTGCGCAGGCCCCTGCAGGCTCTGATGGCCGCGGGCCTGGCGTGTGCGCACGACAAGGCGCCCTACGGGCCGTCGCCCAAGCGCGGCAGGGGCCGCCCCAGCCAGGTCTATGCGCTCACTGCCGACGGCCGTGCTGCGTGCGACCAGGCCTATGACGACCTCGCCATCGAAGTGCTGCGCTACCTCGACGCGTCCTTCGGGGCCGATGCCGTCCAGGATTTCGCGGCTG
>CAYFLP010000330.1:0-1715 GCA_964344045.1 uncultured Bifidobacteriaceae bacterium | reverse complement strand
CCGAAGAGGAACCACCACCAGAACTCATCGCGCCCTGCACGAGTGCGGAAGTTCGTGAGGTTGCCCAGCACATGGCTGATGGACTTGCCGAAACCCATGGTTGTCTCCTTCTATTGCGGTGATCACGCAGCCACGGCGGGCGGCGTCGTGTGGTCGCCGCCGATGGCCGGAGGCGTGGTGGTCGGCAGTGCCCACAGCACGATCAGGACGATCACGCCGACGCAGGGCAGAAGCAGCAGGAGCTGCAGCCAACCGGACTTGTTCGTGTCATGGAGTCGTCGTGCGCCCACGGCCAGCGTCGGAAGCAGGACCGCGATCGACCACACACCACTGAGGGGATTCGGGACATCGGTGCTCACCATCGAGTTGCCGAGGATGCCGAGACCCGCCGAGACGAGGGCGGTGAACAGGATCCACCACCAGAACTCAGCGCGCGATGCGGTGCCCTTGAAGTCCGCGTACTTGCCGAAGCACACGCGGATCGCCTGCCCGAACGTCACGCCGGTCCCCTTTCACGTCAACTGATCGATGACGCCATTGTTCAGCGGCATCGCGCCGAAACCCCGCATTGACGGGGGCTTTCGTGAACTAGGCGACGGGCTCGCCATAGGAGTTCGCGGCATTGTCGCCCTTGAGCGCCCACAGCACGATGAGTGCGATGTCGCCGAACGGGATGAGCTCGATGAGCTGCAGCCAGCCGCTGATGCCCTTGTCATGGAGGCGGCGGCACCCGACCGCATAGCGCGGGACGAGCAGGGCGAAGGAGGCGAGGAAGGCCAGCCCGATGAGCGTGCCGCCGAGCGCGAGGAGGCCGCCGTTGGCGCTGCCACCGTCGCTCGTCGACGCGAACGCGAAGACCATGAAGATCGCACCGATCGACGCCGGAATGGCGATGACGAGGATCTGGAAGAGGAAGAACCACCAGAACTCCGAGCGCGTGGCGCGCCCGTTGAAGTCTGCGTACTTGTGGAAGCAGGTCTGGATCGACTGGCCGAACGACATGGGAACTCCTTGAACAGATGTCTTGATGAGAAGGCGATGGGGCGGACCCTTGCTCCGGGTCCGCCCCATCGTGGGCCTTGCTGATGTCAGCTGGCGACGACCTCGAGGGTCACCGTCGCGACGACGCCACCGTGCACCGCGACCTTGGCCGTGTGCTTGCCGATGGTCTTGATCGGCTTGGCGAGCTCGATCGCACGCTTCTCGAGCACGACGCCACCGGCAGCCTTCACCGCATCAGCGATGTCAGCCGTGGTGACCGAGCCGAAGAGCTTGCCCGTGTCGCCCGCCTTGACGGCGAGGACGACGGGCTTGGCCTCGAGGGCCTGCTTGATCTCGTTGGCGTGCGCCATGTCGCGAACCTCGCGCACCTTGCGGGCACGCTTGATCTGCGTGACCTGCTTCTCGCCACCACGGGTCCATGCGACGGCGAAGCCGCGCGGCATGAGGAAGTTGCGGCCGTAGCCGTCCTTCACCGTGACAACGTCGCCAGCAGCGCCGAGCCCGGCCACGTCCTGAGTGAGGATGAGCTTCACAGTTCAATCCCTTTCGTCAGCGACCAACGGTCGAGTAGGGCAGCAGAGCGATCTCGCGGGCGTTCTTCACGGCCATCGCAACGTCGCGCTGATGCTGGACACAGTTGCCGGTCACCCGGCGAGCGCGGATCTTGCCGCGATCGGAGATGAACTTGCGGAGCAGGTTCACGTCCTTGTAGT
>CAYFLP010000329.1:0-1731 GCA_964344045.1 uncultured Bifidobacteriaceae bacterium | reverse complement strand
GCTGTCGCGAGGCCTAGGGCGCGTACGCAGCGACGATGCGCGGGTGCTTCCACCCCGGTGCAGTGACCACTCCTGCGTAGGTGCCACCGAATCGGCGTGCGAGCTCTCGTGCCGCGGCGATGGTCGGCCCTGCGACCCGGCGCGGGTTTCGGGCGGCCACCGTGAACACCGCTCGCTTGCCACGCAGGTCGCTGGGGGTGCCGGCGTGCACCCGCCTGCCGTCGGCTCCCCAGATCACCAGGTGCGCAGCAGCGGTGGCGTCCGCAGCGGCAGGTATCGCCGTGTCGTCGGCCGTGGTGGTGGCATTCGTCTCGCCTGCTGGCGGCTGGCCCCATACGGCGACCAGCGTGTTGTCGCCCGTCAGCAGGACGCTCGAGCCCGGCGCCAGTACCGACGTCGACCATGCGGGCTGCCACCCGAGGAGCTCGTACCCTGCCCTGGCGCACTGGGCCGAGCTCGGCAGCCGCACCCAGCTGGTGCTGGGCCCGCTGATCGAGGCCAGGGAGCACGTACCGCCGTTGGGGGAGATGGTCAGCGAGTAGGTGGCCGGCACGGCGGGAGGGGGAGTCAGCCGGGTGACCAGGGCTGCGAGCAGCCGGTCGAAGTGCACGACTCCGAGGCCGGACGCCATGTCGTAGCCCGGCAGCGCCGCCCAGGCCGGCAGCACAGGGGAGTACCCCGGCACGACCGTGCTTCCGTCGAAGCCGAACAGGTCGTTGCTGCCGGCCGTCACGTCGGTGATGGCGCCAAGGGAGGTGTCGTAGAGGAGCCGATGGATGTCCATCGAGCCGCCTGCGTTGTCGATGGGCGGAAAGCCCTGGGCCGTGAGCGCCGCATTCACGTTGGCGATGCCCACTGCGAAACTGGGCGCCGCGGCACTCGTGCCGGCCGTGCGCTCCCAGGCGCCGTTGCGGATGAGCGCATACATCGGCCAGGCCGCCATCTCGGCGACATCGGGCACCATGCGGTAGCCGGTGTTCCCCGGGTAGTTGGCCTGTGCTGCATCGCGCTGATAGCCCGGCATCTCGAAATGCCGGCTCTGCCCGCCGCCGCCGCCGCTTCCGCCGCCTGCGGGGCCGTTCGCGCACTTGCTGCTCGAGGCGTTGTCCATCCAGACGTTGTCGTCATAGGTGGCGCCGGGGGAGTACGGGGTCGTGCGGCCGGACACCATCGACACCGACTGGGAGTCCCATTGCGTGCCGCCGACGCTCACCACTCCCGGGTGGGCAGCGGGGAAGCGCGTGGTCAGGCCGATGCTCGCGGGAGTGACCGTGGCATCCGTCGAGCATCCGCCCGAGGTCTCGTCGCCGGACGAGAACACCATGACCACGCCGAGTGCTCGTAGCTCATCGAGTACCGCGGTCGCCTGCTGAAGGTCAGGCGGAAGCGTGCCGGTCGGGTAGAGCGACTCCTCGGTGTCGGTGTAGCTGAACGAGATGATGCAGCCGCCCGCGGGCCAGGTCGGTGCTGCACCGGACGTCTTCTTCGTCATCGGCGACACGTGCGTGTCGATGCCGCACGCATCGGCAGCAGTCGTGATGGTGTCGGCCCAGCCGCCCGTGCTGTTCGCCATCCACAGCTCGCTATTGGGCGGCATGGCGGCTGCTGCGACAGCGGCGTCGAGGGTGGCCTCGCCGGCGTTGGCCGTGCCCGTGCCTGATCCGTAGAGGGTGATAGGCGCGGCGGGAAGGCCGCAGTAGGACAGCAAGGTCGCCACGCCGGCGGTGTCGG
>CAYFLP010000328.1:0-1734 GCA_964344045.1 uncultured Bifidobacteriaceae bacterium | reverse complement strand
GCCCTATACCACTTCCTGCGCGACCTGCTGGCCGAGCGCGGCCTCGTGGTCTCGGCAGGCGAACTGCCCCGCACCGACGTGAAGCAGTCGTCGGGCCTGACCACGGTGGTGCCCCCGGCTCGCGTGCGCTACCTGTCCGACATCGCCCAGGTCATCCGCGACTACCACGCGACGACCGCCGGGCAGGCCAAGGTCGCCCGCACCGCGCAGCACCTCGGCACGGCCCTGGAGCTCCTGGCGGCAGAGGGGGCGGCCACGGGCGACGTGCAGGCACTCATCGCCCAGACCACCGCGCAGCTGCAGCCCGAGATCCTCGCCCAGCTCGCTGCCTGGCCGCAGACCAAGGCCGAGTACGCAGGCGACGAGCTCGTCGTGCGCATCCGCGACAAGGAACTGCGCAATGCGCTCAAGCGCGAGACGCTGTCCGGCTCGAAGATCTCGCGGGTCTCGCTGCCCCGCTCCGAGGACGCCGGCGACCTCGTGACCTACCTGCGCGAGGAGAACCTCCCCGGCAGCTTCCCGTACACCGCTGGCGTATTCCCCTTCAAGCGCGAGGGCGAGGCCCCGGCCCGCATGTTCGCCGGCGAGGGCGATCCCTACCGCACGAACCGCCGGTTCCACCTGCTGGCGTCGGGCCAGCCCGCCACCCGACTGTCGACTGCCTTCGACTCGGTGACCCTGTACGGGCGCGATCCGCACGAGCAGCCCGACATCTACGGCAAGGTCGGCACGTCCGGGGTGTCCATCGCCACCCTCGATGACATGAAGGTGCTCTACTCCGGATTCGACCTGTGCGATCCGAGCACCTCGGTCTCGATGACGATCAACGGCCCCGCGCCCGCGATCCTGGCCATGTTCATGAACACGGCCATCGACCAGCGACTGGATGCCTTCCGCGAGCGCGAGGGTCGCGAGCCGAGTGCGGACGAGGCGGCCGAGATCCGCGCGTGGGTCCTGGCGAACGTGCGCGGCACGGTGCAGGCCGACATCCTCAAGGAGGACCAGGGCCAGAACACCTGCATCTTCTCGACCGAATTCGCCTTGCGCTGCATGGGCGACGTGCAGTCGTGGTTCATCGACCACAAGGTGCGCAACTTCTACTCAGTGTCGATCTCGGGGTACCACATCGCCGAGGCCGGAGCGAACCCGATCTCGCAGTTGGCGTTCACCCTGGCCAACGGTTTCACCTACGTCGAGGCGTACCTCGCGCGCGGGATGGACGTCAACGACTTCGCCCCCAACTTCTCGTTCTTCTTCTCCAACGGCATGGACCCGGAGTACACGGTCATGGGCCGCGTGGCCCGTCGCATCTGGGCCATCGCCATGCGCGACCGCTACGGCGCCGACGAGCGCGCGCAGAAGCTCAAGTACCACATTCAGACGTCGGGCCGGTCGCTGCACGCCCAGGAGATGGACTTCAACGACATCCGCACCACGCTGCAGGCGCTGTGCGCGATCTACGACAACTGCAACTCACTGCACACCAATGCCTACGACGAGGCCGTCACCACCCCCACGGCCCAGTCCGTCCGCCGCGCCCTGGCGATCCAGATGATCATCGACCAGGAGTGGGGACTGGCGAAGAACGAGAACCCGCTGCAGGGGTCCTCGATCGTCGACGAGCTCACCGACCTCGTCGAGGAGGCGGTGCTCGCGGAGTTCGAGCGCATCTCCGATCGCGGCGGCGTGCTGGGGGCCATGGAGACCGGCTACCAGCGCGGCCGGATCCAGGAC
>CAYFLP010000327.1:0-1736 GCA_964344045.1 uncultured Bifidobacteriaceae bacterium | reverse complement strand
TCGTCTACACCGGCGCGGTCATGATGCTGTTCCTGTTCGTCCTCATGGTCGTCGGCGTCGATTCCTCCGACTCGCTGATCGAGACCATCAAGGGGCAGCGCATCGCGGCGATCCTGCTCGGCGTCGGCCTGGCGATCCTGCTCATCTGGGGCGTCGGCAACGGCCTCACCGAGGCCAGCAATGCCGGCCTCGACGCGGCCAACTCCGCCGATGGCGGCAACGTCCAGGGCATCGCGCACCTGATCTTCACCGACTACCTGATCGCCTTCGAGCTCACCTCGGCGCTGCTCATCACGGCGGCGATGGGAGCCATGGTGCTCGCCCACCGCGATCGCTGGAAGCCCACGCCGACCCAGCGCGACCTGTCCGAAGCCCGCTTCAGCGGCGGCGGCCACCCAGGCAACAAGCCGAACCCGGGCGTCTACGCACGCCACAACGCGGTCGACACCCCGGCTCTGCTGCCGGACGGCACCATGAGCGAGATCTCGGTCCCCGAGCCGCTGCAGGCTCGCGGCGACCTCCGCCGGGTCAACACCGCCGATGTCGCCGAGGTGCAGGCGATCGCTGAGGGCCACGCGGCCGCTGGCGCCAACGTCGAGGGAGTCGTCGAATGAACCCGGCAAACTACGTCGTGCTGTCGGCAGTGCTCTTCAGCATCGGCATCATCGGCGTGCTCGTGCGCCGCAACGCAATCGTGGTCTTCATGTCCGTCGAGCTGATGCTCAACGCCGCCAACCTGGCGTTCGTCTCCTTCGCGAGCATGAACGGCAACCTGAACGGTCAGGTGGTGGCTTTCTTCGTGATGGTCGTCGCGGCCTCCGAGGTGGTCGTCGGCCTGGCGATCATCGTCACCATCTTCCGGACCCGCCGATCGGCCTCGATCGATGAGCCCAACCTCCTGAAGTACTGAAGTCGCATGACCAACCGCACTACGGATAGGACCGACTCGTGACTGAGCTCATGCCCGCCGAGGGGGTGTTCTCGCTCATCTGGCTGCTCATCGCGCTGCCGCTCGCCGGCGCTGCGATCTTGCTGCTGGGCGGGCGTCGCACCAACTCGTGGGGCCCCTACCTGGGCATTCTCACCGTGGCCACCTCCGCGGTCCTCGGCATCGTCATGTTCCTGCAGATGCATGGCATGCCCGCCGAGGAGCGTGCGATCGGACAGGACCTGTACTCCTGGACCTTCGTCGGCGACTTCCACGTGAACATGGCGTTCCAGCTCGATCAGCTGTCGATGGTGTTCGTCCTCCTCGTGACGATCGTCGGCACGCTGATCCACATCTACTCGCTCGGCTACATGTCGCATGACAAGGACCGCCGCAAGTTCTTCGGCATGCTCAACCTCTTCGTCGCCGCCATGCTCATCTTGGTGCTGGCGGGCAACTACCTCCTGCTGTACGTGGGCTGGGAGGGCGTGGGCCTCGCCTCGTACCTGCTGATCGGCTTCTGGCAGTTCAAGCCGAGCGCGGCCTACGCCTCGAAGAAGGCGTTCATCATGAACCGCGTCGGCGACGTGGGCCTGAGCCTGGCGATCATGCTCATGTTCGTCACCTTCGGCTCGGTCACCTACACCGACGTCTTCGCCCATGCCGACCAGGCCAACGAGGGCACCCTCACGATCATCGGCCTGCTCCTCCTGCTGGCCGCGGCCGGCAAGTCCGCGCAGTTCCCGCTGCAGGCATGGCTGCTCGACGCCATGGAAGGCCCGACCCCCGTCTCGGCGCTCATCCACGC
>CAYFLP010000326.1:0-1737 GCA_964344045.1 uncultured Bifidobacteriaceae bacterium | reverse complement strand
TGATGCCTGGCGGCGTGTGGCTGTTTTGGCGCCGCGAAACTGCCACACGCCGCCAGGCATCACGGGAGGATGTGCCCATGCGCCGCCAACTGGTCTCACTCGCCCTGGCCTGCGGAGTCGTCTCCGCCGGACTCGCCGCCGCCGGCACCACCACGGCCCTTGCCGACACCCTGTCGGCAACATCTGCGACGATCAATTCCGCGTCCTTCACCGCCAGCGCACCACCGGCGTCGGCCCCCAAGGGCGTCTCCCCCGAGGCCTTCTACGACGAGGCCACCAAGACGTACTACCTCCTGACCACGGCGATGCCGCCGACGCAGTACTCCTCGGCCGACGGGGTGACCTGGACGCCCACGGCGACGGCTCTACCACGGGGACTGGACTGGTCGATCGTCCAGGAAGGCCCCAGCAGTTACCGGCTCTACTACGCCGAGATGGTCCCCACGGCACCGGGCTCTGGGCCGACCCCGCCCTGCACGCCGAAGACGAAGGCGCTGCACTACGCCACGTCGACGGACCTGCAGACCTGGACCGCCCAGCCGGGCGTGCTGCTCGACGACGTCGGCTGCGGCGTACCGCACGTGATGAAGACGAAGGCCGGCAAGTACTTCCTGTACTTCAATGCCGTCAACGGCGTGCACGGGGTCAATATCGCCACCTCGAACGACGGCCTGTCCTGGAACCTGCAGCCAGGGGTCATCAACGACGACACCGAGCTCGTCGACCCGGCCCCGTTGGAGCTGCCGGACGGCACGTTCGTGATGGTCGCCTCGACCACAGGTGGCCAGGGTCAATACCAGTACCTGCAGCTGCTTTCCTCTAGCGATGCCGTCCACTGGGTCAAGCGGTCCACCCCGCTGTACAAGCCCTCGGGCGCAGGCGCGTTCGATCCGTCCATCGAACTCGTCGACGGCAAGCTCCGCGTGTGGTTCGGCTACTCACCGGGCGGTTCATACGATGCCGCCCGCATCACCAACGGCACTCTCGTGCTGGGAGCCGGCGGCTCGTCTGCCCCCGCAGCCGCGAAGGCCAAGGCAGGCAGTGCTTGTGCCAAGAAGGGCGCGAAGTCGGGGGCACTCGTGTGCAAGCCGGTCAAGGGCAAGCTGACGTGGGTCCGCAGGTAGGTCACCCAGCAGGTCTGCCCATCTCCTGGAGCGCCCGGCCCGGCGCCCGCCTACTCCAATGTGCGAAAGGCTCGGGCTTCTTGCTGCCGCGCGAGCAATTGGTCGTCCGAGGGATAGCCCACCTCTTCGAGCACGAGCGGATGCGGCGGAAGAACCGGAATCCCCGCATCCCGCGAGGCCTTCAGCAGCGCCTCACCGGGCCGCGTGGCCGGCCAGCGTCCCTCTCCGACAGGTAGCAGGGCGCCCACGAGGCTGCGCACCATGGAGTGGCAGAACGCATCGGCCTGCACGTGCATGACCGCCAGCCCCGCGGCATCGCGCTCCCAGTGCAGGTCCGTGATCTTGCGGACGGTCGACGCGAACTCGCGCAACTTGCAGTAGCTCGCGAAATCGTGCTCACCGTGCAAGGGCTGAGCCGCCTCATTCATGGCGTCGAGGTCGAGTGGGCGCGGCGAGAAATAGGTGTGGCGACGGGCGAGCGGGTCGGGGCCACGCGGGTCGTCGCATACGGCGTAGGTGTAGCGACGCCAGATAGCCGAGAAGCGCGCATCGAAGTCAGGCGTCACCTGCGTGATGGCCGTGACGCGAACGTCGCCGTCGAGGGCGCGGTTGA
>CAYFLP010000325.1:0-1750 GCA_964344045.1 uncultured Bifidobacteriaceae bacterium | reverse complement strand
AGGTACATGGAGGAGACGCCGAGGAGGACAAGGGCACCCCACTCGTCGATCGTCGTGGAGTAGTCGCCCGAGGTAGCGATCCACAAGACGATCGAGGCCGGCACGGTGAGTGGCAAGGCGATCACCACGACCCATGAGATCACCTGCCAGCCTGGCATCTGGCGGGAGATGGCGGCGCCTTCGACGTAGCACCATGACGAGCTGAGCACCGCCCCGACGACCAGCAGGTCGGCGACCCAGTCACCGCCCTCGGCACCACCACGCGACAGGGCGAACGCGACGAGGGCCAGCGTGCCCCCGCCCGCGGCAATCCAGAACTGGGCCGGCACTCGTTCCTTCGACCGCAGCACGGCGAAGATGGCGGTGGTGAGCGGCATGAAGGCGGCGATGACGGCCGCATGGGCGCTGGTCGTCCGCTCGAGCGCGAGGGCCAGCAGGATGGGCCAGCCGAACACGGCGCCCAGCATCGTGAAGAACAGCGGTCGCCAGTGCTCGCGCCGGGGCCAGGGAACCCGCGTGACCGCGAGCACGACGCACGCGATGGCACCGGCGATGACTGCTCGGCCCGTTGCCGTCAGGTAGGGCGAGAAGCCGCCCACTGCCACCTTGGTCAAGGGCAGGGAGAACGAGAACAGCAGTACGCCGACGAAGGCCCAGGCAAGCCCGCGCCGGTGCGCTGAGTCCATCCCTGGCCAGGCCTGTGTCAGGCCAGGTCGACTGCCCGGCCGGAGGAGGCAGGTATGGCCGCGACGATCGCCTCGAGCCGATCCGCGCCGATGGCCGAGTCGATCGTCAGGACGATCAGGGCCTGGCCGGCCTCGTCGCGTCCGACCTGCATGCCGCCGATGTTGACTCCGGCCTCGCCCAGCAGCTGCCCGACGATGCCCACGACGCCCGGCTTGTCGGCGTACCGGAGGAAGAGCATGTGGCCGCTGACCGGGACATCGACGTCGAAGCCGTCGATCTCGACGATCTTCGCCACATCGCGCGCACCGGTGACAGTGCCAGCAACGCTCACCTTCGAGCCGTCGGCCTGGGTCAAGGTCACGCGCAGGAGGGATCGGTGGTCCTCGGACGTGCGGTCGCTGGTCAGTGCGACCTCGACACCGCGCTGGTTCGCGAGGACAGGCGCGTTCACGAACGACACCGGCTCCTCGACGAGGTTCATGAACACGCCCTTGAGGGCCGAGAGCTCGAGGACGCGGACATCGTGGTCGGCGATCTCGCCGAGTGCCTCGACGTCGATCCGGGCGATCGCGGACGAGGACAGGCTTGCGGCGATCAGGCCCACCTGCTCGGCCAGCGGGACGAGCGGCTTGATGGCATCGGCCAGCTGGCCGCCCTGGACGTTCACGGCGTCGGGCACCAGCTCGCCTGCCAGGGCCAGCCGCACCGACTTGGCCACGGCAATGCCGGCCTTCTCCTGGGCCTCATCGGTCGAGGCACCCAGGTGCGGGAGGCAGACGACGTTCTCCAGCGCGAACAGCGGCGAATCAGTGCAGGGCTCCTTGGCGTAGACGTCCAGGCCAGCACCGGCCACCCGGCCTTCGGAGAGTGCGCTGAAGAGGGCCTGCTCGTCGACGATGCCGCCCCGCGCCGCATTGATGATGTGCACGGTCGGCTTGACCTTGTGCAGCTGCTCGTCACCGATGAGACCGACGGTCTCGGGGGTCTTGGGCAGGTGGACGGTGATGAAATCGGCCTGCTCGAGGAGCTCGTCGAGGCTGACCATGCGCACGCCGAGCTGCGC
>CAYFLP010000324.1:0-1754 GCA_964344045.1 uncultured Bifidobacteriaceae bacterium | reverse complement strand
GTCGATGACCCCGCCGCGCACCGCCGAGACGACCGCCGGGACGGTCTCCTCCGGCACGTCCAGGACGACGCCGGACTGACCCGCCAGCCCCAGGCCGTCATCCGTGATCGCCCGTACCCGGGCCGAGGCCAAGGTGAGCGCCGGGACGCTGACTGCGGCAGGGCTGTCGGCCGGCGTCACCCACACATCGACGCGGTCGCCCGCGACCAGGCCCAGCGGATAGTGGCCAGGGTCGACAGGCACGGTGACGGAGCGGGTCGGAGTCCAGTCCGTGCTGCCGAGGGCTGCCGCAGGAACCAGCTCCCCGCGCGCGATGCCGCGCACGAGCGTGCCTGAGGCTGGCTCGTCCGCGCGCAGGTAGCCCAGGTCGGCGGTCGTACGCGACACGAGCACGGCCGTGAGCGCATCGTCCGGAATCGACTGTCCGGCCGGGATGTCCCGCGTCGCCGACCAGACCCGCACGGTGTCACCGGCCCTGCCCACGACGGTGGCGCCGATGACCACGCAGGCGACCACCACTGCCAGGCCCAGCCACAGGCGCAGGTCGCGCACCGACGCACGCGGCAGGCGCTGGGCAGGGCTGGCTGCCACCGGGGTACGTGTGCGCGCACCGCGCGCCGAGCCGAGGATTCTCATGCGCCCAGGGTCACCCCGCGGGCCCGCTCCGCGCCAACCGCTATCCACAGGCAGGCCCGGCATCCACAGGCGCGGCGAAACGCAGGCACGCCCCATGGCACCATTGCCGCGTGGCCGCCCGCTTCCTGACCCTCGCGGATGTCGCCGAGACCTTGAACATCTCGGCCGCCCAGGCCTATGCGCTCGTGCGCAGCGGCGAGCTTGCGGCCATCAAGGTCGGCGGTCGCGGCCAGTGGCGCGTGGAGTCATCCCAGCTCGAGGACTACATCGCCCGCATGTACCAGCAGACCCAGGCCTTCGTCGCGACGCATCCGTTCGGCGGCGACTCCGCCGAAGCACTCGACTAGCCACCTCCAGCCGAGTGGGGGGTTGTGGTCGAGAAATCGACGATTTCTCGACCACAACCCCCCACTCGGCGGCAAGGGAGGCCGGTCAGTCGTTGGCCAGCGCCCAGGACTCCTCGAATGCGCTGGCGAAATCGACGACGGCCGCCTGCTGCGCCGGCGTGTAGCCCGCCTGCCCTGCCTGCGAAGCGGTCATCATCAAGATCGTGTCGTTGACGAGCGTGTACACGTCGTATGAGCCCCCGGAGTTCACGGCCGGGTGGCCCGCACCTGGGAGCGGAACCGTCCGTCCATAGACGTAGACAGACGGCACGCCCGTGATGGTCAAGTCGTCCAGGGTGCCCGTGGTGGTCGTCGTGCGCATGGTGTTCGGGCCCGACTCGCCGAACTTCGAGTTTGCCTTGCCATCGCAGGTCGACAGCTTCGCGCTCAGCCTCGCGAAGGCCGCCTCGGCCTTAGCCGAGCTCGCGTAGACATATGCGCGGGCGTCAAGGAGCTTCTCCGTCCGCGAATGGGGCGAGTAGGAGCCGTCGACGACTGTGCTGGCGGCCGGGACGGTGAAGGCCGCGCACGGGTACCAGCCGCCCTTCGGCGCGGAGCTTGCATCGACGAAGGGCTTGGCGTCATACGTGCCAAGGGACTTCGGCACGTCCTTGCCGGACGGGAAGGAGGCCGACCAGTCCTTGGCCTGGGCAGGCATCGCACAGATCGTTGCCGCAGCGACGATCGCGATACCCGCCGCCATCGCAGTTGCGACCTTGGCGACTGATGCAG
>CAYFLP010000323.1:0-1767 GCA_964344045.1 uncultured Bifidobacteriaceae bacterium | reverse complement strand
AGTGGTTCTGGTTCGAGGGCAACTTCGAGTCCTACGAGAAGAACAAGATCGACCGGCTCGGCGCCGACGCCGCTCGTCCGCATCGGGCCACGTACCGCAAGCTCACCCGCGACTAGGCATGTCGACCCAGGCGCACGGGCGCGTGTTCGCGCTGAAGGTGTACCGACGGTTCAGCGACCTGGATCCGCTGGGGCACGTCAATAACGTCGTCTACTACGACTACCTGCAAGAGGCGCGGGTGCAGTTCCTCACCGGCCTGGGCTGGACGCCGACCCAGGACTTCTTCCACGTGGTGGTGAAGCAGGGGCTCACCTTCCGCAAGCCGCTGGGCATGTCGCCTGAGCCCATCGTCGTCGAGACCACGATCACGCACGTGGGCGGCTCGGCGTACACGTTCAGCTACCGGATCCTCGACGAGTCCGGCGATCTCGCGGCCGAGGGCGAGACCGTCATCGCGGTCGTCGACATCGAGTCGGGCAGGCCGGTGCGCATCCCCGAGGGCCTGCGTGCCGAGCTCACTGCCGTCAAGGATGCGCGATGAGCGAGGCTGCCGTGCTCGCCGACGACGACGCGGCCGCCCTCGGCGCGTACTGCCGGGTCCTGTGGACCTGGGAGCCAACGGGTGCGGTACGCCTGGTCAGCGCCGGGTCCTCGCTCGGGGCCTTCGTCGTCACCTCGTGGAACGTGATGGCCTTCGTCGCCGTGCCGGCCGCCCTCGAGCCTGCCGGAGGCGCCGCTATCGACCGCACGGTGTCATTGGTCTCCTTGGCCCAGGCGCTCGCTGCCGGCTCGCAGCTGCGCCTCGACGAGCTCGAGCCCGCCGAGGCACCTGCCTCGCCCCGAACGACGTTGCTGCACCTTCCTCCGCGCGATGGCTGGGAGCCGGTGGGCGAGGCCTCGGCCGCCGAGGTCAATGCGGTGGTCGATGCGGGGTTCGCGGAGCTGCAGGCACGATCAGCCATCTTCGGCCCGCGCGATACCGACCTCGAACTGCGCCGGTGGTGGGCCGAGGAAGGCTGGTCGGGGCTCACGTTCGCCGTCGAGTGGACGGCCCAGCGGCTGGGGATGCTGGCGGGCGGCACCGTCGGTGCCGCGGTCAACGGCAGGTGGCAGCGACTTGCCACGCCGATGGGACAGGTCTTCGAATACGCGGCGCCAGGGCGCGAGCAGGTCTCGCTCGCGCGGATCCTTCCGCCGCGCTGAGCGCCCCCGGCCGGGCCAGCGTCAACCGCGCAGCCAGGCCGCCGTCTCGCCGCCGATCACCGTCGACTCCTCGTCGCCGTCGGTGAGGTCGGCGACGTCGTCGCTGGAAGCGAGGAGAAGCGCGGTTCCCCACGCGGCCGGAAGCCGCAGCGGCTGCTCGCTGAGATTGAGGACGCAGATGACGTCGCCGGAGGGCGACGGGCGGCGGAAGGCGAGGGCGTCGCCCTCGACGTCGAGCCACGTGAACGGCCCCTCGCCGAGTGCGCCCTCGGCCCTGCGCAGGGCAATGGCCTGCCGGTACATCTCGAGCGTGGAGCCATCGACTCCCGACTCGGCAGCCACCGACTCCTTCGCCCACTCCTGCGGCTGCGGAAGCCAGGAC
The DNA here is from genome assembly GCA_964344045.1 of uncultured Bifidobacteriaceae bacterium. Taxonomy (GTDB): domain Bacteria; phylum Actinomycetota; class Actinomycetes; order S36-B12; family S36-B12; genus UBA10649. Next base: position 182 of record CAYFLP010000323.1, on the reverse strand, counting down.
AGCGTTCCGCTGTTGAAGCCGAACGACGGCCGGTCGCCCGACCAGGGCAGCGGCACGCGGCACCCATCGCGCATGCCGTCGGTGCCCTTGCTGCGCGACCATGCCGGATCCTGACGGACGGCCGGATCCAGGTCGCGCACCTCGGCAAGGCCCAGTTCCTCGCCCTGGTAGACGTACATGGA
>CAYFLP010000322.1:0-1767 GCA_964344045.1 uncultured Bifidobacteriaceae bacterium | reverse complement strand
GAAGCCGTCGCAGCGGAGGCAGCGGCCGAGGCCGGAACGGTCGAGGCTGGAACGGCCGAGGCTGGAACGGTCGAGGCTGGAACGGCCGAGGCTGGAACGGCCGAGGCTGGAACGGCCGACGAGCAGCCTCCCGCTGACGCCTAGGCGATCACCCGCGCGACGATCGCAGTGAGGATCGGCGCGACAGCGAGCGCCGGAAGCAGGTTGCCGACGGGTACCTGACGGATCTGCAGCATGCGCAGGCCCACGCCGAGCAGCAGGATGCCTCCTGTCGCCGTGATCGACGCGATCATCGCCGTGCCGAGGAACTCCCCGAGGAAGAAGCCCAGCACGGTCAGCAGCCCCTGCCAGATGCCCACCGCGATCGCTGATGCGGCAACGCCCCACCCGAGGGTGGCGGCGAAGGCGAGCGAAGCGAAGCCATCGAGCGTGGCCTTGAGGGCGAGCTGCTCGATGCCGTGGCCGAGTCCGTCGCTCAAGGACCCCAGGATCGCCAGCGGACCGATGCAGAACACCAAGGAGGCATCGACGAAGCCCTCGATGAACCGGCCCCGCTGGGCTCCGGCACCGGCCTTGCCTCGCGTGAGGGTGCGCTGGAGCCAGCCGCCGAACTCCTCCATGCGATCCTCGATGCGCAGGGCCGAGCCGACGATGCCGCCGACCAGGATGGCTCCGATCACGATGAGCAATGTGCCGCCCGAGCCGACCGCTGCGACGTAGTCGGCATCGGTCAGCGCGACCACGTTGAGGCCACCGATCACGAGAACGGCCAGCCCCAGGCCATCGGTGACGGTCCGCCGCGTGCGCTCGGGGATGCGATGACCGATGAGCACGCCAAGCGATGCGCCGACGAGGATCGCGGCGACGTTGAGGATGGTTCCCATCCCGATCATCTGACGCCTCCGCCTTCGCCCTCGCTGCCGGGGATATCTCGCGCCGACCCTAGTGGAGGCCATGCGCCACCCGGGCCTAGTGCAGTGCTCCCGGGCGCACGACGGCAGCGCGAAGCCACTGCTCTAGCTCCCGGGCCGCTTCCTGCGCAGCCTCACGAGTCACGATCGCAAAGCGCACCGGATCTCCTGGTGCCACGGCGGCCAGGCGTGCGCGGTCGCACGAGGCCACGACGCCAGCGAGCGGATAGCCGCCGGTGAGCCCGCCATCGGGACCGAGGACCACGAGCCCACCTGCGTCCGTCACCTGCATGCCGCCGACAACCACTGGATTGCTCGGTCGCGATGAGGTTCCGGATGCGGCATCAAGGGTCGGGCCGGCCATCCGCCAGCCCGACCGCGCACGGGTGTCGACCGACCACGACTCGCCTGCCAGGCTCGCAGGCCAATTGCCGTGCGCGTGATGCAGCACGATGCGCACGGGGCCGGACCCATCAGGGAGCGGCCGGTGGAATGCGCCAACGACATTGCGCAGCCGGCCTCGTCCATGCTCGTCAAGCTCGCGCGAGGGAGCCTGGCTGCACTGCAGCACGGTGCCGCGGACCAGCGCGGGCGGCCCGATCCGCGAGAAGGTGTCATGCGAGGAGGACCCCAGGACAGCCCCCGGCTCCCAGCCGGCAATGGCCACGTACACGGGAGCCGGGGAGCGCGGGGTGACGGCCAGCACCTGGCCGCGCTGCACGTCGACGCATACCCCCGTCGCAATGACGTGTGCATCCAGGGCCACGTCAGCACCGCCGACGACGGCGATCGCCGTCGCCCGCTCGACGTCGAGCACGAGCACGCCGCTGAGGACCTCGACCACGGCCGGCCCTGG
>CAYFLP010000321.1:0-1780 GCA_964344045.1 uncultured Bifidobacteriaceae bacterium | reverse complement strand
ACCTCGTCGACGAGGAGGACATCGGGCTTCATGTGGACCGCGACGGCGAAGCCCAGGCGCACGTACATGCCGCTGGAGTAGTGCTTCACCGGGTCGTTGATGAAGTCGCCCAGGCCCGAGAACTCGATGATCTCATCGGTGACCGCGTTGATCTCCTTGCGCGGCAGGCCGAGGATCGAGCCGTTGAGGACGATGTTCTCCCGGCCCGTCATGTCGGGGTGGAAGCCCGCGCCCAGCTCGATCAGGCTGGCCACGCGCCCATCGGTCGCGATGCTTCCGGTCGTGGGGCGGTAGATGCCGCCGATCATCTTCAGCAGGGTCGACTTGCCCGAGCCGTTGTGGCCGATGAGCCCGTAGACGCTTCCCTTGGGGATCTGCAGGCTGACGTCCTTGACGGCCCAGAAGTCCTCGGGATTGCGCGCGCGGCCGCGGACGATGCGCTCCTTGATCGAGTTGCGCCTGTCCGTGTGGCGACGGAACCTCTTGCCGACTCCTGCGATGTCGACGGCGAGCTTGTTCGAGTCGGTCATGGCTACAGCAGCTCCCCGATGTCCTCGGAGGTGCGCTCGAAGATCGCGAAGCCGGCCCAGAACACGAGGAAGCCACCCACGAGCAGCGCGCCGATCTCCCACGGCGGGGGCATGGTCAGCGAGTACATGACGTCATGCATCGCCTGCACGTACCAGCTCACCGGGTTGACCTTGATGATCCAGCCCAGCAGCTCGTTCTGCCCCTCGAGCAGGCTCATCGGGTAGAGGACGGGAGTGAGGAAGTAGACCGCGCCGAGGACCACCGCGACGATGTACTGCACGTCGCCGAAGCGGGCATTGACGATGCTCAGCACCAGGCCCAGGCCCTGCGCGAAGAGCAGCAGCCCCAGCAGGATGGGCAGCGCGAGGATCCAGGTCCAGCCGATGTTGCGCAGCCACAGGAACATCACGACGAGCACGACCAACTCGAGGAGGACCTGGATCATCTGCACGATCGAGGCGCCCAGGATCGGCGCCCAGGCCGGGAACTGGACCTTCTTCAGCAGCTCCCCATTGCTCTTGAGCTGGGTCATCGACAAGGTCAGGAGGCTGGAGAAGAGGTTCCAGGTCACCAGGCCGGTGAACAAGAAGGCGGCGTACGAGGCCCCCTGGCCGTTGCCCAGGGGCGGCGCCTGGATGCGGAAGACGACGCTGAAGACGGCCGCGAACACGACCAGGGTGGCCAGCGGCTGGATCAGCGACCAGGCCCAGCCAAGGACGCTGGCCCGGTACCGCGTGGCGAAATCACGATTGGCGAAGGCCCAGATCAGTGCCCGCTGGGCATACAGGTGGGCGAGCACGGGCCCAGCCTATCTGCCGCGCGGGGAGTCGAATGTGAGGGAAATGCCGTGACAGGTGGGTAGCCTGTGACGCACGTGACCAAGGAGGATCCATGACCCTGTCCCTTCCCCGCTCCTCTCGCGGCGTGCGGGCTGCTGCCACCGGTGCAGTCGCCGTCGCCTCGGCAGCCGCCCTGATCATCGCCGGTGCCTCGGGGGCATCGGCCGCCAAGACCCCGCCGAAGGGCTGGATCGCGGCCCCCAACGGCATGGTCGGCGTTCCCGAGAACGTCACCATCTACGCCCCGTCGGCAGCTGGGCAGACCGTGACCCTCGGCTTCCAGCTCGGCTCGGCTGCCTCGCAGGCGCAGACGACGATCGCGTCGAGCGGGTACGGCAACGTCATGTTCACCCCCACCGGTGCTGGCACCTGGACGGTGAACGGCCTCGGCTCCATCATCAGCGCCGGTT
>CAYFLP010000320.1:0-1795 GCA_964344045.1 uncultured Bifidobacteriaceae bacterium | reverse complement strand
TGCGAATTGACCCAGGAGTGGGGTCAAATCTGAGGGGGTCAGGAGTTGAACTGGTTCTGAGCGGCTTCGAGGCCTTGGCGCACGAGGCACTCGACCGCATCGGCCGCGCGGTCGACGAGGAGCGGCAGTTCCTTGCGCTCAGCGCCGCCCCACGGCTTGAGGACGTAGTCCGCGGGATCCTGCCGGCCCGGCGGCCGGCCGATGCCGACGCGTACCCGGTAGAAGTCGCCGGTGCCCAGCGACGAACGCATGCTCTTGAGCCCGTTGTGCCCGTTGTCGCCACCGCCGAGCTTGACCCGGATGGCGGCGAACGGGATGTCGAGCTCGTCATGCACCGCGATGATGCGCTCGGGCCCGATGCCGTAGAAGGACGCGGCTGCCTTGACCGCGCCGCCCGAGGCGTTCATGAACGTCAGCGGCTCCAGCAGCACCACGCGCACCTGGTCGCCGGGAAGGCCGAACCGGCCTTCGGCAGCCAGCGCATGCGCCTTCTTATGCCGAGCGAGCTTGGCTCCCATGCGGGAGCCAAGCTCGTCAACGACCAGGAAACCGATGTTGTGGCGAGTGGCCTCGTACTCCGAGCCGGGGTTGCCCAGCCCGACGACCAGCCAGGGATCGCTCACGAACGGCGGCTGTGCGTGCTACTCGGCTGCTTCGGCAGTCGCCTCGGCAGCGGCCTCGGCGCGGTTGGCCTCGGCATACTCCTCGGCAACGTGCTCGGCGTCCTCGACTGCGTGAGCAGCGGCGGCCGCGGGATCCTCACCGTGGGCAACTGCCTCCTCGAGGGCCAGCACAGCGGCGGCGGCATCGATACCCGCATCCTCGGCAGCGTGCGTTGCGACCTCGATGGCCTCGGCCATGGCAGAGCGCTCGGCAGCCTCGTCCGCAGTGATGATCACGAGGTCGACATGCTCGAGGCTTCGCTTGACCGGGTCGCGCTGGATATCGCGCGGCTTGGTGATGATGGTCGAGCCGTTGACCGAGATGGTGAGCACGACGCGGGGCTTGCGCAGGGCCAGGTCGAGCTCATGCGTGGGGATGGCGATGTGCACGAGCTCGGTGCCCTGGCCGTAGATCACGCCGGGGGTGTTGCCTTCGCGGCGAACGCGGCGGGCAGCGCCCTTGCCGAAGTCAGAACGGGGGGAAGCGGTCAGGGCCACGGTGGTCACTGCAAGAACTCCTCGGTTCACAAGTCGGACACCCCGGCGAACGCACTAGGCGCCGACCACGTCGATCACGGTGCTGAACAGCGGCACCCTCGCCGAGGATCGACAGGACTCTACCGGGACACCCATCGCGAGCGGAAATCCGCCCCCGAGGCCGGGCTAGTGCGAGGAATCGACGGAAGCGCCCACCGGCGCGTCGTCGAACATGCTCGTGACGGAGCCGTCGGTGAACACCTCGGTGATGGCCTTGGCCAGGATCGGGGCGATCGACAGCACGGTGAGCTTCTCGAACTGGCGTTCCTGCGGGATCGGCAGGGTGTTGGTCACGACGACCTCGGAGATGTCCGAGTTCTGCAGCCGCTCCCTCGCGGGATCGCTGAGGATGCCGTGCGTGGCAGCGACGATCACCTGGGCCGCACCGTTCTCGAACAGCGTCTCGGCTGCCTTCACGATGGTGCCGCCGGTGTCGATCATGTCGTCGACCACCACGCACACCCGGTCGCGCACGTCGCCAACGACCTCGAAGACCTTGACCTGATTGGGGACGTCTGGGTCGCGGCGCTTGTGGATGATGGCCAGCGGGGCGCCGAGCACGTCGGTCCAGCGCTCGGCGACGCGCACCCGGCCGG
>CAYFLP010000319.1:0-1813 GCA_964344045.1 uncultured Bifidobacteriaceae bacterium | reverse complement strand
AGGCGAGCACGAGCGAGATGTTCGGCGCGAGCCCGCCGCCGCAGAACGAGGACACCCCGTTCTACCCGCGCTCGCCCTACGGCGCGGCAAAGGTCTACAGCTACTGGATCACCAAGAACTACCGCGAGGCGTACGACATGTTCGCGGTCAACGGCCAGCTGTTCAACCACGAGTCGCCCCGCCGCGGCGAGACCTTCGTGACCCGCAAGATCACCCTCGCGGTCGCGAACATCGTCAAGGGCAACCAGAGCGAGCTGTGGATGGGCAACCTCGACTCGATCCGCGACTGGGGCTATGCGCCCGAGTACACCGATGGCATGTGGCGCATGCTGCAGGCCGACGAGCCCGAGGATTTCGTCCTGGCCACCGGCACTGCCTACACGATCCGCGACTTCCTGCAACTGTCGTTCGAGCACGTGGGCCTGAACTGGGAGGACTTCGTGAAGTTCGATCCCAAGTTCCTGCGCCCCACCGAGGTCGACGAGCTCATCGGCGATGCCGGCAAGGCGAAGGCCAAGCTCGGCTGGGAGGCCACCGTGCTGCCACCGCAGCTCGCGAAGATCATGGTCGACGCCGACATCGCTCGCCTCGAGGGCGCGCCCGAGGGCAAGTTCTAGGCACGCGTGCGCGCTCTTGTCACGGGTGCTGCCGGGCAAGACGGCACGATCCTCTGCACCAAGCTGGCCCGTGATGGCTTCGCCGTCACCGGCGTCGTAAAGCCCGGGTCGGACGTTTCCTGGCTGCGCCGGTACGCGCCCGGCATTGATATTGCCGAGGTCGACTTGTCTGACGACCTCTCCTTGCGGAACGTGGTATCGGACGTATCACCGCGGCAGATCTTCAACCTCGGAGGCTTCACCTCGCCCGGCGACTCGTGGAATGCGCCGGACGAAGTGCACCAGGTCAACGTCGTGGCCGTCCAGGTGCTCCTGGAGGCCGCGCACGCCTGCGGTGCCCGCATGTTCCAGGCCGCGAGCGCGTCCATCTTCGAAGGCGCCGACAAGTCCCCGCAGACCGAGCGCAGTGATCGTGCTCCCAAGAGTCCTTATGCGATCTCGAAGTCAGCTGCGATGGACCTGGTGAACGCCGCACGCGACGAAGGCCGGTTCGCAGTCTCAGGGATCCTCTACAACCACGAATCCCCTCTGCGGGGCGAGAACTTCGTGACGCGGAAAATCTCACTCGGAGTGGCGCGCATCGCTGCCGGGCTGCAGGACGTGATCGAGCTCGGCGACATCGAGACGGCACGCGACTGGGGCTGGGCACCGGACTATGTCGATGCCATGCGGCTCATGCTCGGGGCAGATGTCCCGCATGACTACGTCCTGGCCACCGGGATCTCGCATCGGCTCAGCTTCTTCATCGGCAAGGCATTCGCTGCGGCAGGCATCACAGACTGGCAGCGTCACGTCGTCAGCCACAGTGACCGCAAACACCTCGCGGACACCAACATCCTTGTCGGTGACAGCCGTGCCGCCTACATCGAGTTGGGCTGGCGCCACACGGTCGACTTCGACTCGATGGCGGGCATCATGGTGCGCCACGACATGGAGCTGCTCGCGGATCCGCAGGCTCTCTGGCCCATTCCTTAGGCCACGTTCATCCCGATGAGCCGAACAGACTCGCCATCGAGTTCCGCGACAAGGTGAACGGAACCGCCAAGAGCCGCAACGTATGACGTGAGGGTTGAAACCTCGAGTCGACCGACGTCACCGCGCTCGATAGCAGACACACGCCTTTGTGATACTCCCATGTTCACTGCAACTTGCGCTTGAGTGAGGCCCTTGTTGAGACGCAGTTCCTTCAAGAGGTA
>CAYFLP010000318.1:0-1883 GCA_964344045.1 uncultured Bifidobacteriaceae bacterium | reverse complement strand
TGCGGCCGAAGCCCGCATTCAACCAACACCGGCCGGGCGGAGCCCCGGTACCTGGCATTGTGATCACATGCCCATCACGATGAAGTCCGGGCCCTGGTCGCATGGGCAGATCCAGTCGTGGCTGGACGCAACGGTGATCCCGCTGCGGCTCGCCACTGCGGGGCGTGAAGGCCCGATCGTCACCTCGCTGTGGTTCGTCCACGAAGCGGGGTCACTGTGGTGCGCGACCCAGGGGAGTTCGACGGTCGCGCAGCGCGTGCGAAGGGATGCGCGCGTCGGCTGGGAGGTCTCGCCGGACACGCCTCCGTATCGGGGCGTCCGCGGCCGTGGACGGGCGCAGATCGTCGACGACGAGATGCGCGCACGCGAGGTGCTGGCGCAGGTGATCGCCCGCTACGGCCAGCAGGGCACCCAGCTGGAGGCCTGGCTGCTCAGCCGTGCGTCATCCGAGGTCGCGCTGCAGATCCCGGTGACGGACGTGACGTCGTGGGACTACGCCCCTCGCATGTGAAGGCTAGGACAGCGAGATCGTGACGGGGCCGCCGCGCGGGTCGGCCTTGTCGAGGATCGAGCTGGGCACGCGGAAGACGCGTCCCGGCGCGGCCGGCCAGGCAACCCGCCTGCGCGCGATGACGGTGCCGTCCTGCGTTGCCGTGATGCGCGGCAGCATGCGCAGCTCGTCCGTCCACATCAGCAGGCGTCCGCGCGGGGGCTGGGGGTGCGCCATGTCGATGCGTCCCGGGGATATCCAGCGGAGCGGGGGCGTCACGGCGAGCTCGATGTGCTCAGGGCTGCGCCCGGCTCCCGCGAGGTAGTCGAGAACATGTGGAACCACGGCGGCGCCGTCGAGCGCGGCGACGTCCGCCGTGTCGACCGGATGCAGGACGTTGCCGATCGCGAAGACGCCGTCGCGGTCGGTGCGCAAGGCCGAGTCGACCAGCGGTGCCCTGCTTGCGGGATCGAGGGCGATGCCCGTTGCGCGGGCCAGCTCGTTGTCCGGAATCCAGTCTCCCGTGACGACCACGGTGTCGCACGCGATCGTGCGGCGTTGCCCCGTGCGCAGGTTCTCGACCTCCACGCCCGTCACGCGCGCATCGCCGATGATGCGCGTGATACGCGCCTGGGTCGCGACAGGAATGCGGGCGAGGTCGCGTCCGAGGGCATTGAACACCGCGTAGGACTCGGCCCGAGGCTGCTCGGTCACCATCAGCGCCGTCGCGCAGCCGGCATGCCGCAAGGTCATCGTCGCAGACCAGCTCACCAATTCCGTCCCGAGGATCACGGCCCGCTCGCCGATGGGCTGCTCCTTGAGATAGACGTGGTTCTGCAACTGGCCCGTGGTGAAGACCCCCGCGCTGCGGGCACCGGGGATCAGGCGTGCTGAGCGGGGACGCTCCCTGGCGCCCGTTGCGAGGATGACCACATCGGCCGAGATGGTCGACCTGCCCTCGGGTGAGGTGATCTCCACTGCGCGGTCGCCGCTCCAGCCGGTGACCATCGTGGAGGTCCGGATGATGGCTCCGGCAGCCGCTGCGCGATCTGCCATCAGCCGGGCGTACTTCGGCCCGCTGGTGAACGTGCCGAGGTCGCGCAACCCGTATCCGAGGTGGTCGCAGTGCCGTGGGATGCCGCCCGCGACTGCCTCGCGCTCGAGGACGATGACGTCGCCGTCGACCCGAGGCGCGAGGTCGGCTGCCGCGCGCAGGCCCGCCGGGCCGCCGCCGACGATGACGATTCGTGCGCTCGCCCCCGTCATGACGTGGCCGTCCCGTGCTCCGGCGACGAGGCGCTCTCGAGCCTCGCCTGCACCTCTGCACCGCAGAAGAACCCCTGGCAACGCCCGTTCATCGCCCGGGTCCTGCGCCGCAGTCCGCCGAGGGTGG
>CAYFLP010000317.1:0-1905 GCA_964344045.1 uncultured Bifidobacteriaceae bacterium | reverse complement strand
GGTTCTCGGCCTTCTCGACGATGGCCATCTCGGTCTCGACGTCCACGATCTTCTCGAGGCCGCGTTCGCGGTAGTCGTTCAGCATCTCCTTGAAGGCAGGGAGCTCCTTGTAGAGGCCTGCGCGGGAGAGCGGCGGGATGCTGTGGGAGATCATGGTCGCGTAGCCGCGGCGCTTGGCGATGTTCGCCTCGCTCGGGTTGTTGACCGGGTAGATGTAGAAGTGCGGCACCTCGCCGAGCAGGATGTCGGGCCAGCACTCGCCGGTGACGCCGAGCTGGAGGCCGGGCATCCACTCGACCGTGCCGTGCATGCCGACGTGGACGAGCGCATGGGCGCCGAACTCGCGGCTGATCCAGCGGTAGAAGGCGATGTACTGGTGGTGCGGCGCGTTCTCCTTGTCGAAGAGCAGGCGCATCGGGTCGCCCTGGATGCCGAGGCGCGGCTGGACGCCGATGAAGATGTTGCCGAACTGCACGCCGCCGATGAAGAGCCTGTCGGGGCCGACCGGCACGATGTCGCCGGGGAAGCCGCTCCAGCGGGCCTCGATGCGCTCGCGCTCGTGGTCCGAGGTGATGGCGTTGTAGGTCTGGCGGTCGATGGCGAAGCAGTCGGGCTCATGGGCCTGGATCTCGTAGTCCGTCGCGCGGTCGAGCTGCTTGAGCAGCTCCTCGGCGCTCTCCGGGAGCTGGCCGACGCTGTAGCCCTCCTTCTGGAGCTGGCGGAGCATCGTCATGAGCGACTTCGGCACGTCGAGCAGGCCGGCGCTCGCCTTCTTGCCCATGCCCGGCGGGTAGTCGTAGACCACGAAGGCGACCTTCTTGTCGCGGTTCGCCGTGCGGCGGAGTTCGGAAAACTTCTTCGCTATGGTCGCGAGGCGGTCGAGGCGGTCGGGCAGGGTGTGCAGGCGGCCGTCCCTGATGGCGCCGGTAACGACCGGGCAGACCGCGCCGTCCATCTCGGGGAGGGCGAAGGTCATGGCCGACTGGAGCGGCACGACACCCTGGTTCTTCCATGAGTCGATGTCCTGGACGAAGAGCGGGTGGGAGACCACGTACGGGGCGTTGATCTTGCCGAGGATCTCCTCGCGCGCCTCGGCCGAAGCTCCCGGCGTGGTGGCGCCGGCGGGGCCGCCGACGAAGCCGAAGCCCATCAGGTTGATGAGCATGTCCATTTTGGTGTGGGTGAACCACTCGCGTGCGGCGACGTGGCCCTCGACGCCCATCACGAACACCGGCAGGGGGTTCAGCCCTTTCGCCTCGATGGCGCGGATGGTGTTGTCGATGTACTCCTTCTCCTGCAAGAGGTGCTTGCGGAAGAAGAGCATGCCGACGTTCGGCTGCTTGTCCGATCCCTTTTTATGCTTGTGCAGCCACTTCTCGTAGTGGTGCAGGTCCTTCTGGTATTCGGGGCAGTCGGGGTGGTAGAAGCCCATCGTCGGGATCTCCTGCACCTTGCCGACCTTGACCTCGACGTCGAAGTACTCGGCCATGATATAGTTGAACATGGATGCCAGGTTCTCGGCCGTCGGGTGCATCCAGTAGGTGTACACCTGCATCCAGTTCTTGAAATCCTTTGCCTTCTTCGGGATCAGCGGCAGCATGGTCCGCATGATCTTCAGGAGCTTCATGTAGCCGTAGAGCGCATCCTCGTCGCGCCCTTTAACCAGCATCTTGGCGACCTTCTTGACGATGTCGGGCATGCCGCTGCCGTCCTCGGAGACCACGTAGTTGCCGACCTTCGTCAGGTGCATCACCTCCGGCATGGACTCGTAGGCGAAGATCGTCTTCACCCTCGACCGGTCGATCTGCTCCTGCAGCCAGTCGGCCTGTCCCTTGAACTGGATCAGGGTCGTGAAGATGCAGTCAGCCTCATGGATCGCCTTCGCGGCTGCGGGGTTCCTGTTCT
>CAYFLP010000316.1:0-1950 GCA_964344045.1 uncultured Bifidobacteriaceae bacterium | reverse complement strand
GGAAGCGGTGGATGCGTCCCATCCACTCCGAGTCGCGCTCGGCGAGGTAGTCGTTGACCGTGACTACATGCACGCCGTCGCCGGACAGGGCATTGAGGTAGGACGGGAGCGTGGCCACCAGGGTCTTGCCCTCGCCGGTGCGCATCTCGGCGATGTTGCCGAGGTGGAGCGCGGCACCGCCCATGATCTGCACGTCGTAGTGGCGCTGGCCCAGCGTGCGCTTGGCCGCCTCGCGAACGGTGGCGAAGGCCTCGACCATGAGGTCGTCGAGGGTCTCGCCCGCCTGGTACCTGTCCTTGTACTCCTGCGTAAGCTCGCGCAGCTGCGCGTCGGTGAGCGAGGTGTAGTTGTCCTCGATCGCATTGACCGCTGCCGCGACGGCCTGCAGCTTGCGGAGGGTCTTGCCCTCACCTGCCCGCAGGATCTTGTCGATCAGTCCCACTCGAATGCGACCCTTCGCCGGGGGCACCCGAGGCGCCCCGCTGAACTCGCCGGCCGCTCGGCCGATCCTGGCAATGGTAGAGGGCGGCCGATCGGCACCTGGTGCCAGACTGCCCCCATGGCATCCGGCCCCACGGCAGCAGACCCCCTGCAGCCCGCGCCCGTCCTGAGCGACGGCGTCATCAGCCTGCGCCCCGCGCGCGCGGACGATGCGGAGGACATCACCCTCGCCTGCCAGGACCCCCAGATCCAGCAGTGGACCCTCGTGCCCGTGCCCTATGAGCACAGCGACAGCCTGGAGTTCCTCGAGCGTCGCAGCACCCTGGATTCGTGGTGGGCATCGCCCGCCTGGGCCATGACGATCCTGCCGTCGGACCAATGGTGCGGGGAGATCGAACTGCGGCTCGACGGCGAGGGCGCGGCCGAGGTCGGCTACCTCGTGGCGCCCTGGTCACGCCGCCAGGGCCTGACGACCCGGGCCCTGCGCCTGGCCTGCGGCTGGGCGTTCACCGCTCTCGACGTCCAGGTCATCACCTGGATGTCGCCCGTCGGCAATGTCGCCTCGCGCCAGGCCGCCCGCCGTGCAGGCTTCCGGATCCCCGAGGTCGTCCTGCGCCGCGCGATCCCGCAGCGCGGCAGGCGCATCGACGCCTGGGTCGGGGACCTGCTTCCCGAGGACCTCACCTCGGCCGCGCGTCGCGCCGACGACCGCACTCCCTACCGCGGCACCGACCTCACTGCGCGCGAGCTCATGGTGCTCCAGCGCCTTGCCTTCGGGGAGTCCAATCGCGCGGTGTCGTCGGCCCTGGGCATCAGCGAGAACACGGTGAAGAACCACGTGCGCAGCATCCTCGACAAGCTCCAGGCCCGATCGAGATCCGAGGCGGTCGTATCCGGGCTGCGGCTCGGGCTCGTCAGCCTGCCCGAACACCGCTAGCGCCCACTCGCGGCAGGCGGGCCAGCAGGCGCCACAGGTCCACAGGCCCGCACGTCACCGTGCCTGCGTCCACATGGCAGCAGCCGACTCCGGCGGCAGCTGGCGTGACGGCCGACGATGGCCGGGTGCCCGTTCCCGCCTTCGTCGACGACGTGCTCGACCTCGCCCTCGGCCGCTGCTGCATCGGCTGCGGAACCCCCAGCGGGGTGCTCTGCGCGGCCTGCAGGGCCCGGCTCAGCGTGCCGTGCCTGGTGCTGCCTGCCCGGCACGCCGTGGCCGCGAACGAGTACGCCGGCCTGGCAGCGCAGGCCGTCATCTCCTTCAAGGAGCACGGCCTGCGCCCGCTGCACGAACCCCTGGGGCAGCGGCTCGCCCTCGCCGTCGCGTGCGCGCTGGAGTCCTCGCCGGCACGCACGAAGGCACGCGCCGCGCTCCCCCGTGTCGCACTCGTGCCCGTTCCGGGCCACCGCAGCCGCGACTTCGACCATGCCCGGATGCTCGCGTCGAGTGCGTGCGAACGACTCGCGCACGCGGGCCTGGATGCGGTCATGGCTCCCCTCCTGACCGGCCGC
>CAYFLP010000315.1:0-1982 GCA_964344045.1 uncultured Bifidobacteriaceae bacterium | reverse complement strand
CTGCCACGCCATCGGCGAAGGAAGTTCTGGCCGGCGAGCGGATGTACGGCCTGGTGAACGGGCGGCTTCCGTGGGCCTACGACATGCAGGCCATGGGGCAGCCAATGCAGAACCACCTCTCCGCGCTGCTCAATCGAGTGGAGGTCGCCAGCTCTTCGGCAGGCGAGCCGGGGGAGCACGATGACTGACGACTGGGAGTACCGCCTGCGTGCGCGCGGCTACCGCATCACGCCGCAGCGCCAGTTGGTGCTCGAAGCCGTCGAGGTGCTGCGCCACGGCACTCCCGAGGAGATCCTCATCGAGGTCCAGCGCACCGCCACCGGCGTCAACCTGTCGACCATCTACCGCACCCTCGAAGTGCTGGAGGAAGTCGGCCTTGTCACGCACGCCCACATCGGTCATGGGGCTCCGACGTATCACGCGGTGGACGAGCACCTGCACATCCATCTGGTCTGCGACCGGTGCTCGAAGGTGCAAAGCGTCGATGCCGCGATCGCCGAGGACTTCGCCGCCAAGCTGCGCGAGCAGCGGGGCTTCGAGACCGACATTGCCCATGTGAGCATCCACGGCCTGTGCGCGGACTGCCTCAGCCGCGATCCCGAGGATGTGCTCGCGGGCGACGACGAGCTGTGAGCGCAGTCCCGCCGCCCGAGATCGCCTTCGACCAGGGCGTGCCCTGGCACTACGGCGACCCGCTTCGGGAGCAGCGCGCACTGGCCGAGGGCAGGGCCGCTGTCGACATGTCGAACCACGACGTGCTGACGATCACGGGCCCGGAGCGCCTGTCGTGGCTGCATAGCCTCACGACGGCGCACGTGGCCGACCGTGCCCCAGGCGACAGCGCGCTCGCGTTGATCCTCAGCCCGAACGGCCACGTCGAGCACGAGCTGCACCTGTACGACGACGGCCGGACGACCTGGGTCATCGCCCAGCCGGGCCGGGGCCGAGAGCTGCTGCAGTACCTCGAGCGCATGAAGTTCTGGACGGACGTGGAGCTCGCGGACGTCACCGGGCAGTGGCGGGTGATCGCGGAGCCGGCCGCGGCGGCCCCACGGCCGGGCTTCACCGTGCCGGAGCCGTTCGCCTCCCGGGGCTATGCCCTGCGCGAGTCACTGGTGCCGGCGGACGAGGCCGACGCGTTGCTCGCGTCCTACCCGCAGCTGGCCGGCAGCTGGGCGCGCGAGGCCCTGCGCGCTGCCGCACTCATGCCGCGCACGGGACTCGACACCGACCATCGCGCGATCCCCAACGAGATGGGGTGGATCGACAGCGCCGTGCACCTGAGCAAGGGGTGCTACCGCGGGCAGGAGACCGTGGCGAAGGTGCATAACCTCGGCCAGCCGCCCCGGCGGCTGTGCCTGTTGTTGCTCGATGGCAGCTCCGACACGCTGCCTGAGCATGGCGCCCCGGTAACCGTCGACGGCCGCGATGCGGGGTGGATCGGCACTGCTGCGCAGCACTACGAGCTGGGCCCGATCGCTACTGCGGTGCTCAAGAGGTCGGTGCCCCTCGACGCCCAGCTAGCAGTGGGCGACGCGCACGCGACAATCGAGGCGACTGCCTGGTAGCAGCCGACAGCACTCGCAGGCCTAGGTCTCGAGGCTGATCGTGATCGGGCCGTCGTTCGTGAACGAGACCTGCATGTCGGCGCCGAAGCGACCCGTCGAGACCTGCGCCCCTCGAGCTCGCAGTGCCGCGACCACCTGGTCGACCAGCGGCTCGGCAACCGGGCCGGGCGCTGCGGAGTCCCAGGTGGGCCGGCGCCCCTTGCGCGTGTCCGCATAGAGGGTGAACTGGCTGATGACGAGGACGGGCAGGCCGAGGTCCTGTGCCGACACCTCGCGGGAAGCGCCGGGCGGCAGGCAGGCCTGGCCTGAAGCGTGGCGGTGCTCGAAGATGCGCAGCCCGTAGAGCTTGTCGGCCAGGCGTTCGGCCTGCTCGGCCGTGTCGCCATGGGTCACCCCGACGAGGACGAGGAGGCC
>CAYFLP010000314.1:1047-2030 GCA_964344045.1 uncultured Bifidobacteriaceae bacterium | reverse complement strand
GTTCGAACACCTGTTCGATATAGATTCACCCATGCCGACAGCGGCGACCGGGACCTCACACCCCGGGCGACGAAGAAGGCGAATGTCAGACGGTCCGCCTAGCGTCGAGGCATTCCACCGCGACCCACGAAGGAGTTCCCCATGGCCAGTGCAGCCAACGACCGCGAGAAGGCCCTTGATGCCGCCCTCGCACAGATCGAGCGCCAGTTCGGCAAGAACTCGGTCATGCGCCTCGGAGACGAAGTCCGCGCGCCGATCGAGGTCATCCCGACCGGCTCGATCACGCTCGACGTGGCCCTGGGCATCGGCGGCCTTCCGCGCGGCCGGATCGTGGAGATCTACGGCCCGGAGTCGTCCGGCAAGACAACCGTCGCACTCCATGCCATCGCGAACGTCCAGGCCCAGGGCGGCCTGGCGGCCTTCATCGATGCCGAGCATGCCCTCGATCCCGAGTACGCCGCCCGGCTAGGCGTTGACCTCGACAACCTGTACGTCTCGCAGCCGGACACCGGCGAGCAGGCCCTGGAGATCGCCGACACCCTCGTCCGCTCGGGGGCAATCGACCTGATCGTCATCGACTCGGTGGCGGCCCTCGTGCCCCGCGCCGAGATCGAGGGCGAGATGGGCGACTCCCATGTCGGCCTCCAGGCCCGCTTGATGAGCCAGGCCCTGCGCAAGATGGCCGGTGCGCTGAGCAACACCAACACGACCGCGATCTTCATCAACCAGCTGCGCGAGAAGATCGGCGTCATGTTCGGCTCGCCGGAGACCACCACCGGCGGCAAGGCGCTGAAGTTCTACTCGTCGGTGCGCCTGGACGTGCGACGCATCGAGACGCTCAAGGGCGGCACCGAGGCAGTCGGCAACCGCACGCGCGTGAAGGTGGTCAAGAACAAGGTCGCGCCGCCGTTCAAGCAGGCCGAGTTCGACATCCTCTATGGCGAGGGCATCTCGCGCGAAGGCTCGCTCATCGACCTCGGCGT
>CAYFLP010000314.1:0-1037 GCA_964344045.1 uncultured Bifidobacteriaceae bacterium | reverse complement strand
CGTCGACTCGGGCATCGTCCGCAAGTCGGGTGCCTGGTACACCTACGAGGGCGACCAGCTCGGACAGGGCAAGGAGAATGCGCGCACCTTCCTCAAGGACAACCCCGATCTCGCGAATGAGATCGAGAAGCGCATCAAGGAAGTCCTCGGCATCGGCGCACGTGTCGATGCGCCCGCCGACGAGCCGATCGACCTCCACCCGGTCGATGCGTAGCTGTCGCGAGTGACCAGGTCAGGCATGGCGGGCGGGCCCACTCCGGGCTCGCCCGCCGACCTTCAGCCAGATGCCGACCCGGAGCAGGTTGCCCGCACGATCGTGCTGCGCAAGCTCTCGGCCGCGCCGAGAACCCGTGCCGAACTCGCCGGCGAACTGGCCAAGCGCGGCGTTGACAGCGAGGTGGCGACGCACGTGCTCGATCGCTTCGTCGAGGTCGGCCTTGTCGACGATGCCGATTTCGCGCAGATGTGGGTGGAGTCCCGCCAGCGCACGCGCGGCACGGCCAGGCCCGTGCTGCGGCGCGAACTGCGCGACAAGGGGGTGGCCGAGGAGTACATCGATGCGGCCCTTGCCGACCTCGATGGCGAGAGCGAATCAGAGGCCGCTCGCATGCTCGTGGCCCGCAAGTGGAAGTCCGTAGCGCGGCTGGACGAGCAGGTGCGCACACGCCGGCTGATGTCGATGCTGCAACGCAGAGGGCATGGCATGTCCACCGCGCTGACGGCCATACGCGAGGTCAGCGAATCAGCGTGCGAGGCTGACCAGGGGTAGCACGATCGCCTCGAACAAGTGGGTGCATTCGTCGATGCCCGCCGGCTCGCCGGTCAGCAGGAGTCGATGCAGGATGAAGGCCGCCGGCAGGTCGAGTACGTAGGGGTCGATCGCCTGGGCCGGAATCTCGCCACGCGTCATGGCTCGCTGGAACATGGCCAGGGCCTGTGCCTGCTGGCGCAGCCCGATGCGCTCCTGGAAGGCGGCCACGAGCGAGGGGTCGTGCGCTGCCTCACTGATGAGCTCCCGGAGCACCAGGCCAAGGGGG
>CAYFLP010000313.1:0-2034 GCA_964344045.1 uncultured Bifidobacteriaceae bacterium | reverse complement strand
CGGCGGACTCGAGGTCGGGGCTGGTCGAGATGTCGCCGCTGACGGAGATGCGCAAGGTCACCCCGGATTCTGTGGCGGCATCGAGCAGTGCCTCCCAGGGGAGTCGAGCGCGCGGTTCGGTGATCTCCGCCAGATTGAGCAGCGAGCGCAGGCGGCTCTCCTCGACGCGGGCCACCTCGGACAGGTGCGGGTCCGGGAGGGGCGTTGCTCCCGAGGCCACGGAAGCGAGCAGTGAGCGGGTTCGGCCGGAGACTGCGCTCCACCTGTCGTCGGCTGCCTCGAAGGCGGCCTGGGCGGCCAACGTCGCCGTCGCGTCCTCCCAGTCCTGCTGGGCCTGACGCCGGTAGGCGTCCACGCGTGCGCCGACAAGGCTGACCAGCGCGACGATCGTGATGAGCCAGCCCGCGTTCTCCAGGGCCGCATCCATGGCCTCGAGCCGGCATTGCGGCAGGACGGCGGCTGCCGCCAGTGCGGATGCCAGGAGCGCCAGGGCAATGAGGCCGACCCGCACGGCATAGCTCGAGAAGGCGAGCACGGGCAGCACCATGCCGCCGGCGACGGAGAAGATCACCCAGTGCATGCCGACCGCGGCCGCACAATTGCTCACGGGCACGGCCGCGACTGCCATTGTGGCGATGATGCCTGCCGTCGTGGCGATGGCAAGGGCGGGCTTCGCACCGCCATCCCAGTGAAGTACGAGGGCCAGGCTTGCGACCAGCGTTGCGAAAAAGCAACCCAGGACGAGCCACGGGTTGCCGAACTCCAGGACGGCGAACGGCATCGCGAGGATGCCGATGAGAAGGGTCGGCATCATCGCCAGACGCACGAGCCGGGTTCCGAGCAGGACCGTCTCAGCGCTGTCGAAGGCCGGGTGCGAGCGCTCCTCGTGCAGTGGGATGGCGAGGCGCACGATCGTTCCGCCGTCAGGACGGGCTTCCCACGTGGACGATCCGCCGATGGAGGCGATCGAGTTCGTCACCGTTGCCCGCGTGCCGAACCGGGCTGCTGACTCGGGCGACAAGCCATGCCCGTGATCTGCCACCTGAACGTAAAGGTGCTCGTCGTTCACGTCGATCGTGAGCCAGGCCTCGAGGGTTCCCGAGTGCCTCTCGACATTGCGAAGAAGTTCCACGATGGCATCCGCGACAACGCGCGCGACGCGCGACGACGTCAGGCGGACCTCCGGTGCCGTCCCCAGGTGAACGCGGATTCGCGGGACGCGACGGATGCAGTCGGCAAGCACGTCAGGCAGTCCGAGGTCGTAGGGGCCGCCATGCTCGTCAAGGGCATCGAGGTCGCGTGCGCACTGCTGCTGGGTGCCGTCGGTAGCCGTCGTTCCAGCGATCACGGCCAGAGTGCTCAGCACCGTCTCATGGAGAGTGCGATCGACTGCGCGCCGTGCGTCGTCGACCTCGCGCACGAGATCGGCTGTCCGCCGCTCAGCTCGCGCTTGCGCGACGGTCAGGTCGAATACCCGTGCCGAGGTCGTCCATTGGCGCAGCACCAGCCAGAACGACAGGCCCAGCGCCACATCGACGATCGGAGTGATCCAGCCGCCCATGAGCGAGGTGGCGATGAGCACTGAATGGGGCGGACTTGCCTGGACGCCGGCGTAGCACAGCAATGCGGACGCGCCAATCGTTGCGAGGGCCAACGGGGTGGACAGGCCAGACACCGCGATCACGGCAACGGCGAAGCTCATGCTCGCAATGGGAGGCCAGACAGGTCCGCCGTCCGATGTCAGGAAGGTCTGCCCTGCGATCACCGCCAGCGCACCGAGCACTGTCACGGGCACCCGGTATTGCCATGCAGGCAGGGCCCACGCGACCGCCGTGAAGATGGCCGGGACCACCACGATCGCGGCGTCGGAGAGCGTTGCACTCGACGACTGGGCGATCAACGTGAGGGCCGAAGGCAGGTAGACGATGGCGATGCCGATGAGCACGCCCGCGAACTGGATCCGTGCCACCAGCAGCGACATGAGGTCACTGCGCATGGCGGCCCGATGGGGACTCACGGCCGCTTCCTGTAGGC
>CAYFLP010000312.1:0-2045 GCA_964344045.1 uncultured Bifidobacteriaceae bacterium | reverse complement strand
TCGGGCCTGGCGCCTGAGTCTGGCCCGTCGGAGGATTTCAGGCCGTCGCCGGACGACATGGCCAAGGCTGCGACCGAGGGCGCTCGCCGGCTCGGCCGCAGTGGCCCGCCGCGCCAGCCGACATCTCCGGCGAAGCCTCGACGGCTGCGGTATTCGCCTACCTATTCCGACAGCCGAGATCCCGCGCCGCTTGCCCGGGTACTGGACCAGTTCGTGCGCGAGCAGGGCTGGCAGGAGCAGTCGGCCGTTGCCCGCCTCATGGACCAGTGGGCTGCGGTGGTGGGCGAGGACGTCGCATCGCATGTGCAGCCCACGGCCTTCGCCGATGGCACCTTGACCCTCCAGGCGGAGTCGACCGCCTGGGCCACCCAGGTCCGGCTCCTGCTGCCCCAGGTGCGCAAGGCCATTGACGAGGCACTCGGAACCGGGGTCGTGACCAAGGTGAGCGTCCTAGGCCCCCAGGCGCCCAGTTGGGTGAGCGGACCACGCCGTGTGAAGGGTCGCGGACCTCGCGACACGTACGGCTAGGCGGCCCCAGAAGGCGGCAAAGTCGCCCGTGTGAGGGCGGTCCGTAGGGGACCACGTGCCCCGGGGGTCACTTCGGGCCTAATAGCCCTCCCGGGCCGTGGCGTGCCGATCGATGTCGGCCTGAACAGGTAGACTGACGGCATTCGTGCGTGCACTTCCCTCCACGCACACGCCCACCCGCATCCCGTACGTGGAGGTCAGCGACCAGTGTCTTATGACGCCAGCGCCATTCAGGTGCTCGAAGGGCTCGACGCCGTACGCAAGCGCCCGGGCATGTACATCGGATCGACCGGCGAACGCGGGCTGCACCACCTCGTATACGAGGTCGTCGACAACTCGGTCGACGAGGCCATGGCCGGCTACGCCACCACCATCAGCGTCACCTTGCTGGCCGACGGAGGCGTGCGCGTCATCGACGACGGTCGTGGCATCCCTGTCGACGAGCACCCCGTCGAGAAGAAGCCGGCGGTCGAGGTGGTGCTCACCGTCCTGCATGCCGGCGGCAAGTTCGGCGGCGGCGGGTATCAGGTCTCGGGCGGACTCCATGGCGTCGGCGTCTCCGTCGTCAACGCACTGTCCACCCGGCTGGAGGTGGAGGTGCGCCGCGATGGCTTCGTCCACCGCCAGGCGTACCTGCACGGCGTTCCGGAGGCCCCCCTCGTCAAGGGCGAGGCCGTCGACTCGACCGGCACCACCGTCACCTTCTGGGCCGACGGCAACATCTTTGAGACCACGACCTACGACTTCACCACCCTTGCCCGCCGCTTCCAGGAGATGGCCTTCTTGAACAAGGGCCTGACCCTCGAGCTCATCGACGAGCGCGCCCCTGCCATTGCCGCAGATGGCGAGGAGCCGGTCGAGGGCGGCGAGGAGGCCCGGCGGGTGCGGTACCACTACGAGGGCGGCATCGCCGACTTCGTCCGCCACATCAATGCCTCCAAGGGCGTTGCCAATCCGACGGTCATCGACTTCGGCGCCGAGACCGACGGCGACGAGCGCCGCATGAGCGCCGAGATCGCCATGCAGTGGAACACGACCTACTCCGAATCCGTGTACACCTTCGCGAACACCATCAACACGACCGAGGGCGGCACCCATGAAGAGGGCTTCCGCGCAGCACTGACGTCACTGGTCAACAAGTTCGCACGCGAATGGAACATCCTCAAGGAGAAGGACGCCAACCTCTCCGGCGAGGACGTGCGCGAGGGCCTCACGGCCATCGTCAGCGTCAAGATCGCCGAGCCCCAGTTCGAGGGCCAGACCAAGACCAAGCTCGGCAATACCGAGATGAAGACATTCGTCCAGAAGGTCGTCAACGACCAGCTCGGCGAGTGGTTCGAGAAGAACCCGGCGGAGGGCAAGGAGATCGCCCGCAAGTCCGTCAACGCTGCCACGGCCCGCATCGCCGCCCGCAAGGCGCGCGACCTGGCCCGCAACCGCAAGGGACTCCTGGGCGGCGCGGGCATGCCCGGCAAGCTGATCGACTGCTCCAGCCGCGAGCCCGAGGAGTGCGAGGT
>CAYFLP010000311.1:0-2063 GCA_964344045.1 uncultured Bifidobacteriaceae bacterium | reverse complement strand
GGTAATGGGGTACCAGAGGCAATCCCACGGTGCTGGCACGGTACAGGGCAGGTGGGCGATGGCCATCGTCCCCAACGGCCCTGGCCGCTTCAGGTGATCCGCTGACGCTCGGCCCACCGCTCGGCGCAGGCACGCCCTGGTCGCGCCCCCGACCAGCAGGGTGACCACACGTTGTCGTTGAGCCACCCGTCGAGCGCTGCCATCACAGCCCTTGCGCCGCTATGATACCCCTAGGGGTATACGAAAGGACGCGGCATGGCATTGGATCCACATCGCCACCCAGCTTGGTATGGCTCGGTCATGGGCACCGGCGCACTCGCGCTCGCCCTTGCCGCCCAGGGCTCGACCTGGTCCATTGCATGGCTCGCCCCCGTCGCCTTCGGCGTCCTCCTGCTGGCCTCCGCGCTGGCCGTGATCCTGCTCCCCCGGTATGCCGGCCGCCTCGGCAGTCGCGACCAGCTCATGGCCGAGATCGGCGATCCGGCCCACGGCCCGATGCTCGCGACCCTGCCGGCAGGCCTGCTCATCCTGTCTGTCGGCTGGGGCCGGCTCGCCCCCGCGTACGTTTCCGAGGCCATCGCGCTGTGGATTGCGGGCATCCTCCTAGTCCTCGGTGCCGTGATTGCCCTGACGCTCGGCCTCACGTGGTCGACATCCGTCCTGCGCGGTGGCGCTGGGCTGCAAGGCGTCAATGGCGGGTGGCTCATCCCACCGGTCATGAACCTCATCGTCCCGCTCGGAATCGCCCCGTTCATCGTGGCGTTCCCGGACCAGGCCATGCTCCTCGAGGTCGTCGGCTTCGCCTTCCTCGGCATGGGCGCGATCTTGTTCATGGCCGTGCTCACCCTCCTCATCGCTCGACTGGCGATGCACGAGCCGCTCCCGGCTCCCATGGCGCCGTCCATGTGGATCCCGCTCGCACCGGCCGGCGTGCTCGGGCTGGGATTCCTGCGACTGCAGCAGGCGGGCATCGCCGCCCATGTGCCCGGTTTCGAGACCGTGACGATGGGCCTCATCGTCTCGGCCATCGGCATCGGCTTCGGGCTGTGGTGGGCCGGCTTCGCCGCACTCGAGCTGCGCCGCATCGCCAAGGCCGGCGGCCCCCCGCGCCATCCGGGCTGGTGGGGCTTCGTCTTCCCGGTTGCCGCCATGGCCCTGTCGATCACCGCAGTAGGCGCAGCTACATCCGTGACCGCGATCAATGTCGTCGGGGCGCTCGCGACGATCGTGCTCATCCTCGTGTGGCTGCGGGTGGCGCTGGCAACTCTCCCGATGCTTCGACGTTCGACCAAGTGATCAACCAGGAGATTCCATGACGCAGACGACTACACCGCAGTTGGTGGCAACCAGCCGCTCGCAGGCTCGAATCAGCGTGCTCGACGTGCGCAACCCGGACGAGTTCGCCGCCGGCCACATCCCTGGAGCCAAGCTCATCCCGCTTCCGCAGTTGCCCCAGCGCATGGACGACGTCAAGCTCAGCCACCGCGTCTACGTCGTGTGCGAAAGCGGCAGCCGGGCAACGCAGGCAGCACAGCACCTCGCACTGCGCGGATACGATGCGCAGCCGATGGCCGGCGGCATGTCGGCGTGGCGATCTGCCGGGCTGCCGACGGTGCCGGGCATGCTGGCCATGGCCTGACGTCCTCGTAGGCACACGAGCTCTTCCAGCCCTCGGTCAAGGCACAGCGGGCTGCCAAGGCGCATGCCGACACCATGTGCGCGCCTGATCCCCGCCATCAGCCCTGCAAAGGTTCGATGGGTTGCCCGACGTGGCTGACGGGAGAAGTAGCCTATTCGCAACGAGAACTTTGCGTGAAGCTAGTCGTTCAGGCAACGACCCACTTCGCAGCATTGGTGTTGTAGATCAGGGTTCGCGTGCACACGAATCCGCCACTGTGGTCGTTCGCCCACTGCGACCACGACTCGCCCCAGCCGCCGCTCGCGACATTCGCCCAGTTCAGAGTTGACGGAGCTGCTTCATCACAGGTCCCGACAGCGGGCTTGCCGAACTGCTGAACGACGGGTGCGGGCGCGGAACCACCCGAACTCGATGAGCTCCCGCC
>CAYFLP010000310.1:1152-2087 GCA_964344045.1 uncultured Bifidobacteriaceae bacterium | reverse complement strand
GCGCTGATGCGGTCCCAGGTCTCGGGAGTGATCGCCTTGGCGACGTAGACGAACCGGCGATCGCCGGTCAGTCGGACGGCCAGGGCGGCTGCGTCCGATCCGAGCACGGGCGCAAGGGCCGCAGCGGTCGCAGCGGGATCGGTGATCAGGGTCTGGTCGGCCGTGACATTGCGCGCCTCGAGTGTGATGGCAAGCGGGTTGCCGTCGTCGTCGAGGATCGCACCGCGCAGTGCGGGGATCTCTGCCGTGCGCAGTCGCTGCCCGAGGGCTTCCTGCGCGAGGGCCTCACCCCGGATCGCCTGCAGGTCGACGAGGCGGATGGCGAATAGCGACAGGACGATCGCGGTCACGAGCACCAGCAGCATGCCGCGGCGGTAGGGATCGCCGGGCTTGATCCGCCGGTCCAGGCCACGAGCGGGCGGAGGCGACTGGGGCCGACGCCCTCCTCCGGACGGGCCACCGCCCGCCTGAGGTGATCGCGTCCGCACGGACGCAGGTCTACTAGAAGTGGAGGGGCGAGTCACGTTCATCCGACCGGGACGGCGTCCAGGCCGGAATCGGACGATGACAGCTGCGAGGTCATGTCCATGACAGTGGCGTCCTGCCACAGCCCGTTCTCGCCATGCTTGCCCGCGCCCTTGCCTGCGTTCTTGCCCGCGCTCTTCGCGCCTGCGTTGCCCGAGCCCTTGCCCTTGGCCACGGCGGTCGCGTCCACGGCCTTCGCTTGCACCGGCTTGGCGGCAGTCTCGGTGGTGGGCGCGTCGGCTGATACAAAGGCGGTCCCAGCTGCTGCCGCATCCGCCCAAGAAGGAAAAGAAGATCAGCTACCCGGCCAGCGTGGGTGGCCACGGCGGCGGGCATGCCCGTTCCGGCGTGTCCTTCCTCACACCGCCGATGGAGAAGCCCTCCGAAATCACCGGCCCACTGGTCATGAA
>CAYFLP010000310.1:0-1142 GCA_964344045.1 uncultured Bifidobacteriaceae bacterium | reverse complement strand
GTGGGAGCGTCGGCTGCTGCGTCGGCGGTCCCGGCCGCGGCCGCGTCCGCAGCTGCGGGGTCGTAGCCCGCGGGAAGCGCGGCCGGCAGGTCGGCGCCGGCGTTGTCGACGGCCTCGAGTGCGGTGGCGTCAGCCGGGGTCAGCAGTGCTGGGCGGCCGGCAACGGCGCCCGCTGCTGCCTTCGGCTTGCCGAGGACCTTGCCGTTCTCGACGTT
The DNA here is from genome assembly GCA_964344045.1 of uncultured Bifidobacteriaceae bacterium. Taxonomy (GTDB): domain Bacteria; phylum Actinomycetota; class Actinomycetes; order S36-B12; family S36-B12; genus UBA10649. The sequence continues at coordinate 927 of CAYFLP010000310.1, read as the reverse complement.
GAGGAAGACGGGAGTCGTCGCGGGAACCATGCCCATGGCACGGGCCTTCTTGGCCAGCACCTCGGGCGCAGCCGCTGCGGCGACGACCTCGGACAGTGCCTGCTCCTGCTGCGTCAGCGCCGCCTGCTCCTGCTTGAGCTCGCTGATCGTGAACGCGCCCTGGGCGAGCGAGGTGTTGATGACGAGAACCAGGCCCATCCCTGCGATGAGCACGCCCGAGACGACGAGCGCGAAGATGCCGCGACTGGCACGCTCGGGACGCAGCGGGGAGACGATGCGCAGGTGCGGACGTGCATTCCGCAGTGCCTTCGCCCCACGCGTGACGTACTCCGTCGCACTTGAGTGATGAGCCGAGGAGAGGTCCGGAGTCTCCTCAGGCTCGATCGGCTCGTGCTTGCGTGCAGTCGCGCTCATGCGGCCACTCCCACCCGCTCAGCCGCGCGCACCCGTACGGACGCGGCGCGGGGGTTGTCGGCGATTTCCTGTTCTGATGCCTGCTCTGTCCCACGCGTGATCAGTCGCAGCCAGGGCTTCAAGTGCTCCGGCACGACCGGCAGGTCCGCCGGGGCCTTGCTGGTGGCGCCTTCTGCGAACGCGTGCTTCACGATGCGGTCCTCGAGTGACTGGTAGGACATGACGACGATGCGCCCGCCTACGGCCAGTGCGTCGAGCGCGGCCGGTATGGCATTGCGCAGGGCATCCAGCTCGCCATTGACTTCGATGCGCAGTGCCTGGAAGGTGCGCTTGGCCGGGTTACCGCCGGTCCGCCGCGCCGGCGCGGGGATCGCCGCGCGGATGAGCTCGACCAGTCGGGCGGAATTCGTGAACGGCTCCTTGTCGCGCTCGACGACGATGCGCGAGGCGATGCGCGAAGCGAACTTCTCCTCGCCGTACTGGCGCAGGATGCGCGCCAGGTCGGCCGCCGGG
>CAYFLP010000309.1:0-2111 GCA_964344045.1 uncultured Bifidobacteriaceae bacterium | reverse complement strand
CCTTGCGCCTGCGCCGGATCCGACAGGTCCTGCGCTATCAGACCGGCTCGCAGCACACGTCCGCGCGCATCACGCGCGAGCTCGAGGAGGGCGACGGCTGGATGATGCGGGCGGATGCGTGGCTCGCTGGCCACGCCCGCGTGGCTGGCATGAAGGCGCGCTTCGCCTCGGCGGAGGTCAGCCTCACCCCAGTCACCTGGCTGCTGACCCTCGTCGCATCGATGGCCGTGCTCACCGCCGTGTTCAGCCTGCTCTTCGGCTCGCTGCCCATCGGGGCCGCACTGGGCTGCATCAGCGGCTGGTTGGTGCCGGAGCTCTGGCTCAGGTCGAGGTCGTCCTCGCGCCAGCGGGCGTTCGCTGACGAGCTCCCCGATTTCCTGGGGCTGCTTGCCAGCAGCCTGCGCGCGGGCCTGTCGTTCACCCATGCGCTCGATACGGCGGCAGCCGATGGCAAGGGCGAGGTGGAACGCCAGATGCGCCGGGTGCTTCGGGAGGTCCAGGTCGGCGCCTCGCTCGATAGCGCTCTGCTGGAGTGCGCCGACCGCATGGCCAACGAGGATCTGCGCTGGACCGTAACCGCCCTCGCCATCCAGCGCGAGGTAGGCGGCAACCTGTCGACCATCCTCGACACGGCATCGTCGACCATCAAGGCCCGCCATGCGATCCGCAGGGAAGTGCGCACCCTGTCGGCCGAGGGCCGCCTGTCTGCCTACGTACTGCTGGGGCTGCCACTGGGAGTGCTCGGCTTCCTGCTGATCTTCCGCAGGCCGTACATCGAGGTCATGTGGTCCGATCCGCTCGGCATAGCCATGCTCATCGGCCTCGCGGGCGCATTGATCACAGGATGGTTCTGGATGCGGGCGCTCGTCCGCGTAAGGGTGTGATGACGATGTACGCATACTCATGGCTTCCCGTGGTTGCCGGACTGCTCGCATTCCTCGCCCTCGCATGCGCATTCGCGGTAGGCATCTGGCGCTCTCGCACGGCTGGCGTGCGGCACTCCCTGGCCTACGTGCTGCGCATCGGGTCCATCCGGCCGGCGGATGCCTCCTTGCAGGAGCCCTCCCCGCGCAGCACTTGGGGTGAGGCCTGGGAGTGGGTCTGCGCGCACGCCATGCTCCCGGTCAACGAGCGCGCACTACGCGTCCACCTGGCGCGTGCGGGAAAGCCCACCCGGGCCGATCTCGCTGCCGTCGCCGGGCGCAAGGTCGCCTATGGAGCGGTCGGCCTGGCAATCGGGGCCATCACAATCCCGCGCTTCGGGGCTTGGGGGTGGGCCTGCGCCCTTGCCTTCATGCTCCTGGGCTACTTCCTGCCTGACCTGCTCGTCTACAACGCCGGGCTCAGGCGCACGCAGGAGATCCTCCTGACCCTGCCGGATGCCTTGGACCTGCTCGACCTGTGCGTCGAGTCGGGTCTGAGCCTGCAGGCGGCACTTGCACGCGTGTCCGAGGGGCAGAGCGGACCAGTGGCAGCGGAATTCGGCCGCGTCCTGAAGGAGATGCAGCTCGGGGTCTCACGCGCGGATGCCTTCGCCGCACTGGGCGAGCGCACGACTCAGCCCGACCTGCAGCGGTTCGTCGCAGCCGTGCAGCAAGTCGACCGCCTGGGCATCCCGGTTGCCACCGTCCTGCGCGAGCAGTCGTCGCAGATGCGGGCGAAGCGCCAGGCCCGCGCACGCGAACAGGCGCAGAAGGTTCCCGTCAAGATCCTCGCGCCCTTGATGCTGTGCTTCCTTCCCGGCCTCTTCATCATCATCCTGGGCCCGGCCGTCATCAACGCCGTGAACTTCTTCCTGCGCTGAGCGCCTACCCTGGCGGCATGAGGACGCGCATCGCGCCGACGCCCAGTGGGTACCTGCACGTCGGCAATGCCGTGCACGCGAGCGTCGTGGCCATGCTCGCCCGTCGATGGGGCGCCGAGATCGCACTGCGCATCGACGATGTCGATGCCGGTCGTGCGCGTAGCGAGTACGTCGAGGACATCTTCGCCACGCTGCACTGGCTAGGAATCGAGTGGTCGCTCGGCCCCACGTCAGCGGGCGAGGGGTTGGCGGCACTCGGCACTGGCCTGCGGCACCGCAGGCTGCGCGAGGCCCTGGACCAGGCCCT
>CAYFLP010000308.1:0-2145 GCA_964344045.1 uncultured Bifidobacteriaceae bacterium | reverse complement strand
GTCAGGGCCGGGATCAGCGCGAGGGTCTGCACCCGGTGGCCAGTTCCTTCGATCTTGCTTCCCGGGCCGAGCAGGTGGTCGGCGACGTGCAGCGTGGAGTAGCCGGAGTCCTCAACCTTGCGGGCGAGGTCGACCCACGCCTGCCGGGAGGTGGAGCTGAAGGCCTGGACGGCGAAACGGAACGGACGGGTCACAGGACTGCCTTTCGGGCTGCGCGGAAGTACTGGCCGTGGGAGGCGGTGAAGCCGCCGTCGACGAAGATCACCTGGCCGGTCACCCACGACGACTCGTCGGAGCACAGCCAGCTGACGGCCTTGGCGATGTCATCGGGCTCGCCGAACCTGCCGGCCGGAAGGCACTTGGCAATGGCAGCCCTCGCCGCCTCGGTGCCGTAGTGGCCCGCCGTGCCCTCCGTGAGCACGGTTCCCGGGGCCACCGCATTGCACCGGATGCCCTTGTCGGCGAACTCGACCGCCATGCCCATCGTGATCTCGTTGATCGCGGCCTTCGACGCGGGATACAAGGAAGCGCCAGCCGGGTGCGCGACTGAGGTGATCGAGGAGAGGTTGACGATGCTGCCGCCGCCGTTGCGCTCGATTGCCGGTACCAGCGCTTGGGCGACGAGGATCGGGCCCATGATGTTGATGTCGAGGATCGAGCGCATGTCGTCGACTGTCGTGGTCATGAAGTCGCGGTAGCGCTGGATAGCCGCGTTGTTCACGAGCACGGTGCACTCGGGCGCGAGTTCGGCGAGGGACGCGACCTGCTCGGGTACCGACACGTCGACGACCGCGGACCTGCCGCCGATGGCGCTCGCCGTGGCCGCCGCATGGTCCCCGTCGACATCGACGCAGAGCACCTCGTATCCATCGGACGCCAGCCTCGTGGCAATCGCGCGCCCGAGGCCCTGCCCCGCTCCTGTTACGACAGCCGTGCCCTGGGTGCTCATGCAGTTCCTTCCATTGGACAGTGGACGAAGTCATCGGCGTGCACGGCCCACGAGACGCAGCGCCTGAGGATCTCCCGGTACTCGGGCGCATCCCACGCCACGCGGTCGACGACGCCGAGATCCGCAATGCCCAGGTCGGCAACGTCGAAGCGGCCGCGGCAGTGGCCGAGGGTGAAGTAGGCAACCGTGCCCGCACCGTCAGGGCGGGTGTAGAGCACGGGGTGGCGTCCGTGGCCCTCGTCGGTCTCGAAGCCCGGGCACGCACCATCGAATTCAACGTCGAGGATGACGTGAAGATCGTCTCCGAGTTCGGCTACGTAGATCTCGTCGACGGTCGTGAAGGCCGGGACGCCCGCGATCAACGGGTGCCCGGGCTCTACCGGCTCGATGAGGAAGGGGCCGATCTTCGGATGGGCCAGGAACCGGTTTCCCAGCACGCGCGTGAACTCGGGCATGGCATCGGGAGTGCGGAAGATCCGCTCGGCGCCCGGGGCGGGGGCATCGATGGCCGAGTTCGTCGCATGCAGTGCGAGAAGGCGCCCACCGCGGTGGAGCATCTGCTCGAGCGCGCGCACCTGCTCGGCCGTCGGCCGGACATCGCACGTGTAGGCGATCACGGCATCGACAGCGCTCAGCCTGGCGGTATCGCCGAAGTCGTCATGAACGCTCACGACCGCCGCGTCGTGCTCCGCGAGCAGTGCCAGCAGCTCGGCGCGCGCATAGGCATCGTCGTGCCAGCGGGCGTTGACGACGATGGCGACCTCCGCGCGCGCACCAGGGCAGCGCGCAGGGGTCGCCATCGTGTGGTCCCGCTTGTCGATCAGTGCTGGTGCGATCAGTACTGGGTACGGACGGTCATGCCGCCGTCGCACACCACGTTGGTGCCGACGCAGTAGCCGAACGCCGGGCTGGCAAGGCTGACGATGACCGCGGCAACCTCTTCGGGCTTGCCCATGCGACCGAGCTTGATCGAGCCGAGCACCTTCTCGTAGACCTCGGGGCGGCCGGCCTTGATCTTGCCCCAGTCGCCGTCCTCGAAGTAGACCGGGCCGGGAGAGACGGTGTTGACTCGGATGCCCTTGGGCGCGAGGGCCTGAGCGGCCGACGACGCGTGGCGGATGATCGCGGCCTTGAAGGCGCCGTAGGAGTTCGGCGAGCTCGACCTGCTCCCGCTCGTGCACATGATCGACGAGGGC
>CAYFLP010000307.1:468-2159 GCA_964344045.1 uncultured Bifidobacteriaceae bacterium | reverse complement strand
AGCTCCTGCGCCGCAGTCGCGCGATCTGGGATGAAGGCGCGGTCGACCAGCATGTCGTCGACCACCCCCAGCATGCCGACAGCGGGCACGCCGAGCGTGTAGCCGATCGCCCGGCAGCCCTCGACGACGTCAGCGTCCTCGACCATCCGCAGGGTGACGGGATCTGCGGCGTTGTACACCGCCGCTACCTGCGTGCGCTCGAACACGCGCGCCTTGGCAGCTATGTAGGCCTCCATGGAACCGAAGTGATCGATGTGGTCATCGGCGACGTTGAGGCAGACCGAGGCCAGCGGGCTCATGGTGTGGACGAAGGGGAGCTGGGGCGCCCCGACCTCGACGGCTATGGCGTCGAGGTCGTCGTGCATGACGATGTCGACGAGCGAGTTGCCGATGTTCCCTGCCGAGGCCGCGCGCAGGCCAGCCGCCGTGAGCATGGATTCCAGCATCAGCGTGGTAGTGGTCTTGCCGTTCGTGCCCGTGACGCACAGCCACGGCGCTGCATCGCCGGGCTTGCGCAGGCGCCAGGCGAGCTCGAGCTCGCCCCATACCGGGACACCGGCGGCCAGCGCCTCCTGGATCACGCGATGCGATGGTGGGAGCCCCGGCGAGACGACGAGCACGTCGGTGCCATCCGGAAGCGAGCCGTCATGCCCCAGGATCAGCCGGGCCCCCAGCTGCTCGAGGATCCCGCCGCGCTCCCGCTGCTTGTCGCCGTCGCCGCCATCGACAATGGTCACCGATGCGCCCAGCTGCATGAGGGCGTCTGCGCAGGCGAAGCCGGCTATGCCGATGCCTGCGACCGTGGCATTGCACGCAGTCCAGTCGGATTCGCGCACCAGTGCGTTGACGTCGCTTGCGCCGAGCGTCACGCGCGCACCCATTCGGCATAGAACAAGGTCAGGCCCACGGCGATGCACATTCCCTGGATGATCCAGAACCGCACGACGATCTGGATCTCCGGCCAGCCGAGCATCTCGAAGTGGTGATGCAGCGGGGCCATGCGGAAGACCCGTCTGCCCGTGAGCTTGTACGAGCCCACCTGCATGATCACCGAAAGCGAGATGATCAAGAACAGGCCGGCCATGGCAGGCAGCAGCAGCTCGGTGCGCGAGAAGATCGCGAGCCCTGCGATGCCTCCGCCGAGGGCCAGCGAACCCGTGTCGCCCATGAAGATCCGGGCCGGGGACGTGTTCCACCACAGGAAGCCGAAGCAGGCGCCGCCTGCGGCCGCTGCGACGATCGACAGGTCGATCGGGCTCGGAGTGTCGTAGCAGCTGCTGCTCGCCACGAGGTAGCAGCTCTGCCCGTACTGCCAGATGCTGATGAGCACGTATGCGATGAACGACATGATCGCGGCGCCAGTCGCCAGGCCGTCGAGGCCATCGGTGAGGTTGACGCCGTTGGTCGTCGCCGTGATGAGGAACCACACCCAGAGCAAGAAGACGACGAACGGGAGCACCAGGCTCGTGTCGCGCAGGAAGGAGACGGCCATCGAGGCCGGCGTGATGCCCTCGGCATTCGGGAACTGCACCGACATCACGGCGAACGCGAGCGCGACCAGTGCCTGGCCGATGAGCTTGGTGCGCGCCCGCAGGCCGGTGCTGCGCTGCTTGAAGATCTTCAGGTAGTCGTCCGCGGCGCCGACCATGCCCAGGCCGACCATCAGGAACAAGATGAGCAGGCCCGAGGGC
>CAYFLP010000307.1:0-458 GCA_964344045.1 uncultured Bifidobacteriaceae bacterium | reverse complement strand
CCAGGTGAGCAGATGCGTGAGGAAGTACCCGGCGATGACGCCGACGAGGATCGCGACGCCGCCCATGGAGGGCGTGCCCCGCTTGCCCTCGTGATCGGGGTACTGCTCGCCCTCCTTCGATACGCGGATCGCCTGCGCGTACCCATGACGGGCGAGGAACTTGATCAGCAGGGGGGTGAAGATGAAGGTCAGCGCAGTGGCGATGGCGCCGGCGATGACGACGAGCCTCATGCCGTCTCGCCCCCCTCCAGCAGCGCGGCCGCGATCCTCTCCAGGCCCACGCTACGCGAGGCTTTCACCAGGACGACGTCACCGGGCACCAGTTCGCGGCGCAGGAGTTCGATGGCCTCGTCGACGTCTGCGACGTGCTCGGATTCCTCGCCCCACGACCCCTCATTGCTCGCGGCAAGGTGCATGACCCGGGTGGCCGGGCCCACGCAGACCAGCTTCGAGATGTC
>CAYFLP010000306.1:0-2206 GCA_964344045.1 uncultured Bifidobacteriaceae bacterium | reverse complement strand
GCGGGGGGCCTACCGCCGCTGTGGCCGACAGTCGCGGTCCTCGTCGGAGGGACCCTCGCGGCCGGCTCGGCCAACACGTTCAACAGCGTCTACGACCGAGACATCGACACCATCATGCGCCGCACTTTCCACCGGCCTGCGGCCATGGGAATCGTGAGCGTGCGAGCGGGCATCGTGCAGGGCTACGTGCTGGGGCTGGCCAGCGTGGCCGTGCTCGCCTGGCTCGCGAATTGGCTGTCGGCCGCGCTGGCGGTGGTTGCCATCGCGTTCTATGCCATCGGCTACACGATGGTCCTCAAGCGCCGCACCTCGCAGAACATCGTCTGGGGCGGCGCAGCCGGGTGCATGCCGGTGCTGATCGCATGGGCGGCCATAACCGGCTCCCTGTCATGGGCACCCGTGGTGCTCTTTCTCATCGTCTTCTTCTGGACCCCGCCGCACTACTGGCCCCTGGCGATCAAGTACCGAGACGACTATGCGGCGGCCGGCGTGCCCATGCTGCCGGTCGTGCGGCCGTTGCCGGTGGTGATGCGCAGCATCATCGTCTACTCCTGGGTGATGGTCGCCGCATCGCTGGCGCTGATCCCCGTCGCGGGGATGGGCTGGGTCTACGGGCTCGGCGCGGCCGTACTAGGCGCGGCGTTCCTCTTCCTTGCCTACGCCATGAGCCGCAGTGCGCGAGGTCTGGATTTCGACGGCCCGGTATCGCCTGGCCTGCTCGCGACCTCCATGCGGCTGTTCCACGCCTCGATCACGTACCTTGCCCTGCTCTTCCTGCTGGTCGCGCTGGACCCGTTCCTGCCGTAGGGGCCCCGGCAGCGGTCACTGGCTCCCGCGCGTGCGAAGTGCCGGTGGGATCGACAGGGCCGCTACCCACACCAGCGCCGAGCCGGTGACATGCAGCCCTACGAGCACGATCGGCAGGCCCGTGAAGTACTGGCTGTAGCCGAGGATGCCCTGTGCGACAGCGATGGCTGCCAGGAGCCAAGTGCGACGGAGTGCCCCCGCGGGCCCGCCGGCGACGTACAGGGCGACGAGCAGGCCGATGATGAGACCGATGAACAGCAGCACGACGTCGGCATGCAGCCACGACACGGTGCGCGGGTCGAAGGGGAACCGGACGGGGCTGGTCGCATCCCCGCCGTGCGGGCCCGAGCCGGTGACGACCACGCCCAGGACGACGACGGCACCCGACACGGCGACGAGCACCCAGGACAGGGCGCGGATGGCCCTGGGTGCCAGCCATCCGATGGGCTGGTCTCCGGGATCGGCCGAGCGGACGACGAGTGCGACGCAGCCGGCGATGATGGCCATCGAGAGGAGGAAGTGGCTGCCGACGGTGGCGGGGTTCAGCCCGGTGAGGACGGTGATGCCGCCCAGGATCGCCTGCGCGAAGGTCCCGGCGATGGGAACGAAGGCGAGCGCCAGCAGGACATTGCGACGCGGCAGGCCTGCCCGGGCGCGACGTCGCGCATCGATGATGGCGGCCACGACGGCCGCGACGGCCAGGATCAGCAGCACGAAGGTCAGGAGCCGGTTGCCGAACTCGATGTACTTGTGCCACTGCTGGGCCTGGTCGGAGGTCGGGGTGATGGAACCGTCGACGCATTCGGGCCACGTCGGGCAGCCAAGGCCGGACGAGGTGATGCGCACGACGGCGCCGGTGACCACGATGGCCATCTGGGCGACGAGGTTGGCGATGTAGATGCCGCGAACCCAGGGGAGCGATCGAGCGGTCATGCCTTGAGCCTAGGGATCAGTTCCAGCGGAAGAAGCGCCGGGCGAGCGCCGCTCCGGCTACGAGCCAGGCGACCAGCACCACGATGGGCCAGGCGCCGGGCGCGCTGGCGTCGACGAGCAACGATGTGAGCGCATCGGTGAGGGCGCCCGTCGGCAGCACCTGTGCGAGGCCTGCGAGCGCGCCTGGCAGGCGGTCGGGCGGGATCGCCACGCCTCCGGCCAGCAGCAGGACGATGAAGATGCCGTTGGCGACGGCCAGCACGGCTTCAGCGCGCAAGGTGCCGGCTAGGACGAAGGCCCAGGTGCCGAGGGCGGCACCTCCGAGCGCGAGGACGCCGAGTGCGGGGAGGACCGTCCAGCCCGGACGCCAGCCGATGGCCACGGCAACCACCGAGACGATGGCGATGGACAGCGCCGTACTGGCCAGCACGGCGAGCACCTTGCCCGCGAGGAGCTCCAGGCGCGT
>CAYFLP010000305.1:0-2208 GCA_964344045.1 uncultured Bifidobacteriaceae bacterium | reverse complement strand
TTGAACGGCACCATGCCGGCGTTGACGAACAGCAGGGTCGGGTCGTCGAGCAGCAAGGAGGCCGACGGCACCACCTGGTGCCCCCGATCGGCGAAATACCGTAGGAACCGACTGCGGATCTCAGCGGAGTCCACTACTGCTCTCCTTGCTCTCGTCGACGCAGCACGGATGCTGCTGCCGCGCCCACCTGCTGGGGTGCGGCCTGGAGTTCGCGTACTTGCGCGACCGATGCCGTGGCGACCGACTTCGCGGTCGCGACTGCCGCGGCCGCGGACGTGCCCGCCTGGTGCGCGGTCAGCACGAGCCCTTGCTCACGCGCCTGCTCGGCCATGCCCTGGGCACGCCGGTAGGCCCAGATGCCGCCTGCGGCACCGACGGCCACCCAGATGAGCCTGCGCATGGCTCACCACCCTAACGGTCGCCCGCCTGGCCCTCGCCCTCGCGCAGCCTGCGGACCTTCTCGTGCACGTCGGCCCAGGCAGCCTCCGTCCCGTGCCTGGTGGGCCGGTAGTACACGTGCCCGGCCAGCTCGTCCGGCAGGTACTGCTGGGCGGCGACCCCTGTGGGCAGGTCATGGGGGTAGGCGTAGCCGGCGCCATGGCCCAGCGGCTTCGCCCCGGGGTAGTGCGCATCGCGCAGGTGAGCGGGAACGCGGCCCATGCCACCGGCGCGCACGTCCGCCATGGCCTCCCCTATGCCCACGACCACCGCATTCGACTTCGGCGCGAGGGCAGCATGGATGGTGGCGTGGGCGAGGATGATCGATGCCTCGGGCATGCCGACCATCGCTACCGCCTGGGCTGCTGCGACTGCCGTCTGGAGCACGCTGGGCTCGGCCATGCCGATGTCCTCGCTCGCGAGGATCATGAGCCGCCGCGCCACGAAACGGGGGTCCTCTCCTGACTCCAGCATGCGCGCGAGGTAGTGCAGCGCTGCATCGGGGTCGCTACCGCGCACGCTCTTGATGAACGCGCTGATGACGTCGTAGTGCTGGTCGCCGTCCTTGTCATAGGCCAGCGCCGCCTGCTGCACCGCGCCCTCGGCATCGGCGAGGCCCACGACGCCATTGCCTGCCCGCGCTGCCGCTGCCGCTGCCTCGAGGCCGGTGAGCGCCCGGCGCGCGTCGCCGTTGGCGGTGCGAACCAGGTGCGCGAGCGCATCGTCGTCCACCTGGATGTCCCCCGCCAGTCCGCGGGCATCCCCGATCGCGCGCACCAGCAAGGCCCGGACATCGTCATCCGACAGGGGCGACAGGCGAACGAGCACGCTCCGCGACATCAGCGGTGCGATGACCGAGAAGCTCGGGTTCTCGGTCGTCGCCGCGATGAGGGTGACCCAGCCGTTCTCGACGGCGGGCAGCAAGGCGTCCTGCTGGCTCTTGCTGAACCGATGCACCTCGTCGATGAACAGCACCGTTCCGCGGGCGTGCATCGACAGGCGGCGACGAGCGTCATCGATCACTGCTCGGACGTCCTTGACGCCGGCGGTGACGGCCGAGAGCTCGACGAAGGTACGGCCGCTGCCTGCCGACAGAAGGGAGGCCAGCGTGGTCTTGCCGATGCCGGGCGGCCCCCACAGCACGACGGAGACCACGGGCGCATCGGGAGGCGCGGTCAGCAGGGTACGCAGGGGCGAGCCCTCCGCCAAGGCCTGCTCCTGGCCGATCACCTCGTCGATCGACGCCGGGCGCATGCGCACGGCCAGCGGCGCCGACGCACGGCTGGCGGCCAGGCCGTCGTCGAACAAGGTCACGCCACGACCCTAGTCGGCACGCGGGTCGAGCAGCCCAGACAAGTACCGGCCGCGCTCGGTGAAGCCGAGCCCGGAGTACAGCGCGCGCCCGGCATCGTTCGCGACATACATCTCCAGGACGATCATGGGCGCGCCCTCGGCCGTGGCCTCGGCGATGCCCGCTGCGCAGACCATGCGGCCCAGGCCCTCGCCCCGTGCGTCCGGATGCGTGCAGACGCTCACCAGGTGCGCTGCCCCCGAGGCCTCCTGCAGCCGCGCTGCCACCGCAACCAGCTCCGGACCCCGCTCGACGCCGTACCAGGCGATGATCCGCTCATCCCCGGGGAACACGTGCGCCGAGGCGGAGTGGGCCAGCAGTGGCCCAATGCGCGAGTCGTCGTGGAGAAGGCGCTTCGCGCTGCCGCTTTCGAGCCCGTCGATGCCGACTGGACGGGTCCAGTAGCACCAGTGGCCGGG
>CAYFLP010000304.1:0-2217 GCA_964344045.1 uncultured Bifidobacteriaceae bacterium | reverse complement strand
CCCGTGGTAGACCCTGATGGCCGCAAGTTGCTGCGTGTCGAGGCGCGTAATGCGCAGGTGCCGATCGAGCGCAAGCCGGAGTGGATCCGCACGAAGCTGCGGACGGGTCCGGAGTTCACGCAGATCCATGCGCTGGTGAAGGCGGAGGGCCTGCACACGGTGTGCCAGGAGGCGGGCTGCCCGAACATCTATGAGTGCTGGGAGGACCGTGAGGCGACGTTCCTGATCGGCGGGGAGCAGTGCACGCGGCGGTGCGACTTCTGCCAGATCGACACCGGCAGGCCGTCTGAGCTGGATGTCGATGAGCCGCGTCGGGTGGCGGAGTCGGTGCGCGCGATGGGGCTGCGGTACGCGACGGTGACGGGGGTGGCGCGCGATGACCTGCCCGACGAGGGGGCGTGGCTGTACGCGGAGACGATCCGGCTGATTCGTGAGCTCAATCCCGGGTGTGGCACGGAGGTGCTGATCCCGGACTTCTCGGCGGATCCGGCGCTGCTGGGCGAGGTGTTCGCGTCGGGGCCCAGCGTGCTGGCGCACAACCTGGAGACGGTGCCGCGGATCTTCAAGCAGATCCGTCCGGGCTTTCGGTACGAGCGCAGCCTCGACGTGATCGCGCAGGCCCGTGCTGCTGGCCTGGTCACCAAGAGCAACCTCATCCTCGGCCTCGGCGAGGACGACGCCGAGATCGACCTGGCCCTGCAGGACCTGCATGCCGCGGGCTGCGACCTGGTCACGATCACCCAGTACCTGCGGCCCACCCCGCGCCACCACCCGGTCGCGCGCTGGGTCCACCCCGACGAGTTCCTCGCCTGGGAGCAGCGCGCTGACGAGATCGGCTTCGCCGGCGTCATGAGCGGCCCTTTGGTGCGCTCGAGCTACCGCGCGGGGCGGCTCTTCCAGCAGGCCCAGGCCGCCCGCCAGGCCCAGGACTAGCCCCGAACGGGCATTACTAGGATTTCGACCATGGCCAAGGGACGCATCCGCTCGACCATGTCTTCGCTCGCCCAGAACTGGGCGATGACCCAGAAGGCGTTTCCGACTCTCCCGCTGGAGATCGCCGGCATCGTCATCGGCGTGGCCGTCGTCATCATCGTGCCATTCGCCCTCTGGCTGAACTGGTTCACCGGCCTGCTGCTCGGCATACCCGCCGCCGTGCTCGCGGCGACCTTCTGGTTCAGCCGTCGCGCCATGAAGGCGGCCTACACGCAGATCGAGGGCCAGCCTGGCGCTGCTGCCGCGGTCGTGCAGTCCCTGCGCGGAGGCTCCTGGGCAGTGACTCCCGGCATTGCCGTCAGCAAGAGCCAGGACGTCATCTCGCGCGTGGTCGGCAAGCCAGGCGTGATCTTGCTGTCCGAGGGCCCATCGTCGCGCGTGGGCCACATGCTGGCCACCGAGCGCAAGAAGACCGCCCGGTGGGTGCCGGAGATCCCGATCTACGAGATCCAGGTCGGTCGCGAAGAGGGCCAGGTACCGCTCACCAAGCTGCAGAGCGCCCTGAACAAGCTGCCGCGCAACCTCGCGGGTGGCGAGATCACCGAGGTGCGTCGCCGGCTCGAGGCCCTGGGCAACGCGGCCACCGCCATGCCCGTGCCCAAGGGCCCCATGCCCACCAGCGCACGCCAGGTCAAGCGCCAGCGATAACCGGCAGCAGGTAACCGGCAGCAGGTAGCCGGCAGTAGGTGGCCGGCAGCGACTAGCGGCTAGCCGCTAGCGAACCTGGCCCGCCGGGCGACGCGTGCGGATGCAGATCGATCCGGCCGCCCGGTCGTGCAGGCCACGTCCGTACTGGTCATAGACCACAGCGGGGATCACCAGGCACAGCAGCACGGTGCGAATGGCCACCCGCCAGATCGCCAGCCGGCCGCCGTCCATGCGCACGACGACCAGGCCCATGATGCGCTGGCCGAACGAGCCCGCGATGAGCCAGGTGAAGACGATCACTTCGAGGGCGAACACAAGCATGGTGGCCATGGTGGACTCGGTACTGCCGTAGGCGAACTGCGGGAAGGCGACGATCGCGATCAGCAGGCTTGCGAACCAGTCGATCGCCAGGGCAGCCAGCCGGCGCCCCATGCCGCCGGGCATGCCGGGCAGCCCAGCGGGAATGCCCGCAGGGCTGTCAGGCGTCGTGTCGGCGGCCATGGAGCCACCGTAGTCAGGTCCCGGCTGGCCTCGGCCAACCCCCGTCTGGCCCCGTCCGAACTCAGCCCGGATCCC
>CAYFLP010000303.1:0-2222 GCA_964344045.1 uncultured Bifidobacteriaceae bacterium | reverse complement strand
GGCGCAGGTGCACCTTGCTGGACTTGTAGGAGCAGTGCTCGCTCCACATGACCGAGTACATCGCGAGCTCGGAGCTGGTCGGCCGCCGGCCGAGGATCTCCTTGATGCGCTCGTACTCGTCGGGCTTCAGGCCCAGCTCCGCGAACGGCTGCGCGTGGTCGGGGTCGTCGATCGCGTGCGCGACGGTGTCGATCATCAGGTCTCTCGTCCGGCTAGGCGTTGACAAGTGCGGTGAGAACGGAGGTGAAGAAGCCCAGGCCGTCGACCGACGGGCCGGTGAGCTCCTCGACGGCATGCTCGGGGTGCGGCATCAGGCCGACCACGTTGCCGCGCTCATTGCGGATGCCGGCGATATCGCGGCGGCTGCCGTTGGGGTTCACGTCGAGGTAGCGCGCGATGACGCGGCCCTCGCCCTCGAGCATGTCGAGGGTGGCATCGTCGGCCATGAAGCAGCCTTCGCCGTTCTTCAGCGGGATCACGATCTCCTCCCCCGGGGCATAGGCATTTGTCCACATCGACGTGGTGTCCTCGACCCGCAGCCTCTGGTCGCGGCAGATGAAGTGCAGCGACTGGTTGCGGGTGAGGGCGCCGGGCAGCAGGTGGGATTCGCAGAGGATCTGGAAGCCATTGCAGATGCCCAGCACCGGCAGTCCGCCCTGCGCGGCGGGGACGAGCGAGCCCATGACCGGCGCGAAGCGCGAGATCGCGCCGCAGCGCAGGTAGTCGCCGTACGAGAACCCACCGGGCAGAACGACCGCGTCGACGCCCTGGAGATCGTCGTCGCCATGCCAGAGCGCCACCGCCTCGCCGCCTGCGATGCGGACGGCGCGCGCCGCATCGGCATCGTCCAAGGTGCCCGGGAAGGTGACGACCCCGATCCGCATCAGGAGGCCTCGACCCGCATGGTGAAGTCCTCGATGACCGGGTTGCTCAGCAGCTCGCCGGCCAGCTTCTCCATGAGGGTGGCACGGTCGCCCGCGAGGTCGCCGTCGATGTCGATGACGAACTGCTTGCCCTGGCGGACGCTGGTCACCCCGTCGAGGCCCAGACGGCCCATGGCCCCCTGGACGGCGCGACCCTGGGGGTCGAGGATTTCCGGCTTGAGCATGACGTCGACGATGACGCGGGCCACGGGCACTCCAGTGCGATAGGCGTGGGCAGGTAGCCGAAGTCTACCGATTCGCCCTATCGCGCCCGTCCGGGGCGAGCGGACCAGGCGGACCAAGCACTGCTGACCATGGCTCGCAGGTCGAGCGCGGCGCCCCAGCCCAGCCGTTCGCTGATGAGCCGGGTATCGGCGAAGGTGGCCGGCGGATCGCCGTCACGACGGCCCACGACCTCGGCATCGACATCGCGGCCGATGACCTCGCCCACCACGTCCATGACCTCGCGCACGGACGAACCCTCGCCGCGCCCGACGTTGAAGCAGTCGGCAGCTCCGCCCGCCTCGCACAGGGCGGCAGCAGCCACATGCGCGCCGGCGAGATCGGCGACATGGATGTAATCGCGGATGCAGGTGCCATCGGGGGTCGGGTAGTCGTCGCCGAAGATGCGCGGTCGCTGGCCCTCCTCGAGTGCCCGGAACACCATGGGAATGAGGTTGTTGACGCTGGTGTCGCCGAGCTCGTCAGCGCCCGCACCAGCGACGTTGAAGTACCGGAGCGCCACCCACGACAGGCCCCAGGCGACCCCGCAGTCGCGCGCCATCCACTCGCCGACGACCTTGGTCTCGCCGTAGGGGGATTCCGGGCGCAGCGGCGCATCCTCGGCGACAGGGTTGGCCTCGGGGGTGCCATAGACGGCAGCGGAAGACGAGTACACCAGGTTGCGCACCTGGGCCGCCTGCATGGCCTCGAGCAGCGCGATCATGCCCTCGACGTTCTCGCGGTAGTAGTAGACGGGAATCTCGACCGACTCCCCCGCCGCCTTCTTCGCGGCAAGGTGCACGACCCCGTCCACTGCATGGTCGCGCAAGGCCTGCGCGAGGGCCGCAACGTCGCGGACATCCGCCCGCACGACGGGCGTGCCCGCGGGCACCCGTGCCTCGACGCCGGCGGAGAAGTCGTCGTACACGACCACGTCCCGGCCGCTGGCGAGGAGCTCGCGCACGACATGCGAGCCGATGTAGCCGGCACCCCCGGTGACGAGCCAGGTGGTCATGCGAACGTCTCGCCCGTCAGCCGTTCGTAGGCCTCGACGTACTTCGCACGGGTCTGCTCGAC
>CAYFLP010000302.1:0-2226 GCA_964344045.1 uncultured Bifidobacteriaceae bacterium | reverse complement strand
CGACATCCACGGCGGCGGACTCGATCTCATCTTCCCGCACCATGAGAATGAGATCGCCCAGTCCCGTGCGGCGGGCGGTGGGTTCGCGAACCTGTGGGTCCACAACGCCTGGGTCACGACGGCCGGCGAGAAGATGAGCAAGTCGCTGGGCAACTCGCTGCTCGTCGACGAGGTCGTCAAGCGCATCCGCCCGATCGACCTGCGCTATTACCTGGTGAGCGCGCACTACCGCTCGATGATCGAGTACTCCGACGACTCGGTCCACGAAGCCGGGCAGGCTTTCCGGCGCATCGAGGGCTTCCTGGCCCGCGCCCGCGAGGAGCTCGCCTGCGAAGCCGTCGTCACGCCGCAGGCCCGTCCGGCCGCCTTCGACGCGGCCATGGACGACGACATCAGCACGCCGCAGGCGCTGGCCATCGTGCACGGCTCGCTGAAGAAGGGCAATTCCCTCCTCGGCACCGGTCAGGCCCAGGCCCTGCAGCTGGAGTTCGATGCGGTGCTCGCCATGCTCGACGTCCTCGGCCTGAATCCCTACGCCGAGCCGTGGGCATCGGCCGGCACGCGCGGGGACGACCGCTCGACCGACGTCATCGATTCGCTCGTCCAGGCGCTGCTCGAGCAGCGCCAGCAGGCCCGCGCACGCAAGGACTTCGCTGCAGCAGACGCGATCCGCGATGGCTTCACGGCCATCGGCATCCGCATCGAGGACACCCCGCAGGGTGCTCGGTGGTCCCTCGAAGAAGGCGGTAACTAGTCATGGCAGGCAACTCCCAGCGTCGCGGCGCGATGCGGCGCGAAGGCACCAAGAAGGGCATGCAGGTCGGCTCCGGCGGCCAGCGCCGCAAGGCACTCGAGGGCAAGAAGCCCACGCCGAAGGCGACTGACCGTCCGCATCACCCCGCAGCGCGCAAGAAGCGCGCCGCCGAGAAGCGGGCTGCGTCGCCGGCCGCGGCCCGACGCAGCTCGACGACGAAGGCAACGGGCTCGCGCCGCTCGGTCGGCAGCATGCTCATGGGACGCAATCCCGTGGTCGAGGCCCTGCGTGCCGGCATCCCGGCCAGCGGCCTGTACGTGCAGGCGAAGGCGGATGCCGACGACCGCTGGCGCGAGTCGCTGAAGATCGCCGTTGCCCAGGGCATTCCGATCCTCGAGGTGGCGCGCACCGAACTCGACCGCATGACCGACGGCGGCGTGCACCAGGGTCTCGTCCTCACCGTCCCCGAGTACGAGTACGCCCATGCCGACGAGTTCCACGACTGCGATCTCGTGGTCGCGCTCGACGGGGTCACGGACCCGCGCAACCTCGGTGCGGTCGCGCGCTCGGCGGCCGCATTCGGCGCAGGAGGCATCGTGGTGCCCTCGCGGCGCTCGGTCGGCGTCACCGCATCCGCATGGAAGACCTCGGCCGGTGCGCTCTCCCGCGTGCCGGTTGCACAGGTCACCAACCTCACGCGCGCGATCGAGTCCTTCCAGAAGGCCGGCTTCATGGTCATCGGCCTGTCGGCCGATGCCGACACGACTCTCGGCGAGCTCGACCTCGACGTGCTCACGGGCCCGCTCCTGGTAGTCGTCGGCGGCGAGGGCGCGGGGCTCTCGCGCCTGGTCGGCGAGACCTGCGACTGGCGGGTGAGCATCCCGATGGCCCAGGGCAACGAGTCGCTCAACGCCTCGGTGGCCGCGGGCATCGTCCTGCAGTCGGTCTTCGCTGCGCGACAGGGCTAGCTAGCCCTGCACGTCGGGCGGGAAGACCAGGCGCAGCTCGGCAGTCTCGTCACTGGCAGCACCTGGCCTGGAGCCGAGCACAGCCTGCTCATCGGGCTTGCGGGCGAGGATCGTCGCTACGTAGTCGCTGATCGCCGACTCGAACGGCACGGACGTGCCCTCCTTCTCGGACATGAACCAGCGATGCTCGAGGACCTCATGGAAGATCTGCGCGGGCTCGAGCTTGCCCCGCATCGCGGGCGGTACCTCGGACATCACGCGCTCGAAGCGCTCGGTGACCCAGCGATGCGCAGCGATCTCCTCGTCGTCGCGTCCCAGCCCGACCTTCACCCTGAACGAGTCGAGGTCGTTGAGCAGCCGGCGCGCCTGGTTCTCCTCGACATCTAGGCCCGTGAGGCGGATCAGCCGGCGAGAGTGGTGGCCGGCGTCGACGACCTTCGGCGTGACCGTTATGTGCTCGCCGTCGCCTTCGGTGCGCACCTGCAGCTCGGCGACGTCGAAGCC
>CAYFLP010000301.1:0-2240 GCA_964344045.1 uncultured Bifidobacteriaceae bacterium | reverse complement strand
AAACCACTGCGGAAGGTCACTGCGCCTCACTGCTTCGTGCGTCGTCGGCTGCCGGGAGCCGGGTGGCATGGACTGTGGCGATCAGGTGCCTGCGGCCGCCGCCTTGCTCCGCAGTCAGGCGCCAGCCGTCGATGTCGGCCTGCGCGCCCGCGATCGGCACCCTGCCCAGCCGCTTCGCCATCAGGCCGAGCACCGTGTCGACTCCCTCGTCGTCAGCGCCGAGCTCCAGGCCCACGAGCTCGGCGAAGTCATCGACGTGCATCCGCGAGTGCACGCGGTAGGTGCCGGGCGCGATCTCGGTGACCTCCGGCGCGGCAGTGTCGTACTCGTCGGCGATCTCCCCCACGATCTCCTCGAGGATGTCCTCGATGGTGACCAGGCCCGCCGTGCCGCCGAACTCGTCGACGACGATGGCCAGGTGGACCCGCGCCGACTGCATGTCGCGCAGCAGCGAGTCGACGGGCTTGCTGTCGGGAACGAAGTAGGCCTGTCGCATGAGGGACTCGATGCGCTCGGTCTGCTCGGCATCGTGGTGCTCGAAGACCCGGCGGGCAACGTCCTTCAGGTACGCGACCCCGACGACGTCGTCAGCGCCATCGCCGACGACGGGGATGCGCGAGTAGCCCGAGCGCAGGCCGAGCGAGAGCGCCTGGCGCAGCGTCTTCGTCCGCTCGACGAACACCATCTCGGTGCGCGGCACCATCACCTCGCGCGCGAAGGTATCGCCCAGCTCGAAGACCGAGTGGATCATCTGCGCCTCGTCGTCCTCGATGAGGTCCTCTGCCTCGGCGAGGTCGACCATCTCCCGGAACTCGGCCTGCGAGGCGAAGGGCCCCTGCTTGTACCCCTTGCCCGGCGTCAGCGCATTGCCCAGCAAGATGAGCAGCGACGGCAGCGGGCCGAGGATCGCTGCAAGGCCGCGTGCCATGGACGCGAAGGCCAGGCTGGCGCCCTCGACGTGCTGGCGGCCCAGGGTGCGCGCCGCTACCCCGAGGAAGACATACGCCACGATCGTCATGCCGCCGACGGCGATGAGGAGCCCGCCCCAGCTGCCATCCCACGTCAGCGCGACGGCATCGGCCACGAGCACCGTCGCGCCGACGGTCGTGACGGTCGAGGCGAACAGCAGGGCGTTCACGTAGCGGGCGCGGTCGTCGAGCATGGCAAGCAGGCGAGCGGACCGCGGCGAGCCCGCGCCGGGGTGCTCTTCGATGGCCGTGCGCGAGACGCGCCCGATCGCGGTCTCGGCCGCGATCAGCAGGCCAGAGACGACGACCAGCACGATCGCGATGGCGAGCGCCCACCCCGCGGCCGTCATGGAGCCCATCCCGCGAGCAGCTCGTCCTGCAGGGCGAACATCGCGTCGTACTCGGGCTGGGTCCCGTGATCATGGCCGATCAGGTGCAGCACGCCATGGGTGAGCAGGAACTGCAGTTCGCCGTCGAGGGTTCGACCCGACGCGGCGCACTGAGGACCGAGGAAGGCCGGGCACAGGACGATGTCGCCGAGCACGCCCGGAAGCGGCGAAGTCCCGGCTTCGGGAACGCGCACCTCGTCGATGGGAAAGGACAGGACGTCGGTCGGGCCGGGCTCGTGCATCCAGTCCTCGTGCAGGCCGGTCATGCGGTCGAGGTCGACGAGGGTCACGCCCAGCTCGCACTCGGGGTGCAGGCCCAGCCGGTCGAGCAGGTAGACGGCCAGGCGCCCGAGGGCAGCCTCATCGCATGCGACGCCGGACTCGTTGCTCACGAGGACTGCCGTCACTGCTGCCTCTGCGCGTCGTAGCGGTCGTATGCCTCGACGATGCGCCCGACCAGGCGATGCCGGACGACATCGTGCGCGGTCAGGCGGCAGAAGGCCACGTCGTCGATGCCCTCGAGGATGTCCGACACGACGCGCAACCCGCTCTGGATGCCGCCCGGCAGGTCGACCTGGGTGACGTCGCCCGTGATGACCATGGTCGAGCCGAAGCCCAGGCGGGTCAGGAACATCTTCATCTGCTCGGCCGAGGTGTTCTGCGCCTCGTCGAGGATGATGAAGGAGTCGTTCAGCGTGCGTCCGCGCATGTAGGCAAGGGGCGCGATCTCGATGGTGCCGCTGGTGATCAGCCGCGGAATGGAATCGGGATCGATCATGTCGTGCAGGGCGTCGTAGAGCGGGCGCAGGTAGGGATCGATCTTCTCCGACAAGGTTCCGGGCAGGAAGCCCAGCCGCTCACCGGCCTCGACCGCCGGACGCGT
>CAYFLP010000300.1:0-2251 GCA_964344045.1 uncultured Bifidobacteriaceae bacterium | reverse complement strand
TCGACGGCACCAAGAACTACCTGCGCGGAGTGCCCGTCTGGGCGACCCTGATCGCGCTTCGCGACGAGAGCGGGGTAGCCGTAGGAGTCGTGAGCGCGCCGGCGATGGGGCGCCGCTGGTGGGCGATGCGCGGTGCGGGAGCCTTCACGACCGATCCCGGCTCGGCGACGCCCCGGCGGCTGCAGGCAAGCGGCATTCGCGAGCTCTCCGATGCGTCGCTGTCGTATTCGGACGCCGTCGGCTGGCCCGAGAAGGGAGCCGACCTCGACCGGCTGCTGAAGGCCACCTGGCGCCAGCGCGCATATGGGGACTTCTGGTCGCATGTGCTCGTCGCCGAGGGCGCAGTCGATATCGCGGCCGAGCCCTCGCTCGAGATCTACGACCTCGCCGCACTGCTGCCCGTGGTGACCGAGGCCGGAGGCACCGTGAGCGGCTATGACGGATCCTCTCCGCTCACCGCACGCTGCCTGGTCTCGACCAATGGCCATCTCCACGACGAGGTACTGCGCCTGCTCGCGCCGTGAGCACCAACTGCGCCCAGGTCTGACCGGACAATGCGCGTTCTGACCGATTCGGCCTGATGACAGGCGCCCGCGCGAGGGCGAGGATGGCGCACATCGCCGGCAACGGCGGCCTACCCAGGGAGGCATCATGCAGCTGTCCACCATCCTCGCCGCGAAGGGCTCGGAAGTAGCGACCATCTCCCCCCACGCGACGGTCAGCGATCTCGTCGAGCGATTGGGAACCCTCGGCGTCGGCGCACTGGTCGTCTCGCATGACGGGGCGAGCATCGCAGGAATCGTGTCGGAGCGCGACATCGTCCGCGGCCTGGCGCACGGGCCCCAGACCCTCACCGACCTCGTCACGACGATCATGACCGCGCGGGTCTACACGGCATCGCCCGATACCCCGGTCGACGTCCTGATGCACCTCATGACCGATCACCGCATTCGCCATGTTCCCGTCACGGACGACGAGGGAGCCCTGGTCGGGATCGTGAGCATCGGCGACATCGTGAAGTCGCGACTGGGCGAGCTCGAGGCTGAGCGGGCCGCACTGCTGGAGTACATCTCCCAGTAGGCGAAGGCCGCCGGGGCGCAATGGCTAGGCGAGCGGGAGGATCTCGATCTCCTGCACGAGCATGCGCACGCGCGAGCTGACGTGGGCGAGGGAGTCCGCCGCGACCTGCTTGCCGATGTCGGTCGCGTATGCGGAAGTGAACGCCTCCTGCGAGTCGAACCACAGCTCGGCCACCCCATCGGCCATGCCCGGCCCGGGGTCGTCGACCGGATTGAACACGATGCGCCGCACGCCAGGCAGCTGCCGGGCGAGAGGCGCATGCTGCACCGTCCACCATTCGACGAACTGCTCGTGCGTGTGCTCATCGAGCCGGGTGAGCGCGATCATCGCCTTGAACACCGACAGACCTCCTATTGCCCGGGCTTGCGGACGCGCGCGTTGGGCCGGCCGCCCACGCTCAGGGCCAGCCCGATCACCATCTCGTCGGCTCGAGGGGCATCGGGAACGCACAGGTCGACGGCATCCATGTCATCGAAGACCCAGCGGTCGTCCTTGTTGCCGATGGGCATCGTGATGGACGAGCCAGCGGCGGCGACCTTCTTCGTGCCGGGGATGATGTCGGCACCGCCTCCGATGGCGGCCCGCACGGGAGCGCCGAACCGCGGGTGCAGGACGGCAGCGGAATGCTCGCGCTCGCCATCGGTCCCGATGATGGCTCCCTTGCCATAGCCGCGGACGTCCGCGGCCGAATAGCCCGCTGCCGCCAGCGCAGAGACGGCCTCTGCGACGAGCAGCGCCGCGGCATCAGCTCCTAGCGCCTCGAGCTCGCCCAAGTCGTCGACATGGCCGCGGCCGGACAGCGGGTTGGCGACCACTATGGCTGCGACGGCGACGGCGCTCGGGCCGGCTACGTCGCGCCCGGCCTCGCGGAGGGTGCGATGCACGGATGTGTGGATGCTGCGGACCTGCATGGGCCCTCCCGGTCGCTAGGCGATCCCCGCCCCTGCGGGGGCGACGTCGACGAGACTGTAGTCGGTCCTGCGCTCGCGCAGGGGTCGTCCGAGCGGTTCGACGATGTCCTGGAAGCCCTCCTCGCCCAGGCACTGGCCATGAGCGGCACCCGCAGCGCGCGAGATGCTCTCGTCCATCAGCGTGCCGCCGAGGTCGTTGACTCCCGCGCGCAGCAGCTGCTGCGCGCCCTGGACTCCGAGCTTCACCCACGAGGCCTGGA
>CAYFLP010000299.1:0-2261 GCA_964344045.1 uncultured Bifidobacteriaceae bacterium | reverse complement strand
GTCGATGCCGTGGTGGCGCAGCTCCCCACGGCCACTGGCGGCTTCTGGAGCGAGTTCGCAGCGTTCATCGATGAGTTCGGCTACCGCGGTCCGTCGGAGTGGGATCTCGGCACCGAGTCGTGGGAGTCGAAGCCCTCGTTGGCGCTCGCGCTCATCGACAAGATGCGCCTGCTCGACGACACCCAGTCCCCGGCAGCGAAGCAGTCCGCGCACGCCGCCGAGACCGACAAGGCCATGCTCGAGGCCACGGAGGGAATGGACGAAGCCACGGAGGCCGCGTTCCGCGGAGCCATCGGCTCGGCCCGCCGCTTCGCCGGCTGGCGCGAGTCGGGCAAGTCGTCGTGCATCAAGATCATGAACGAGGCACGCATGGCCCTCATCGAGCTCGGCGAGCGCCTTGCCGCACAGGGTGTCATCGACCACTCGC
Source organism: uncultured Bifidobacteriaceae bacterium (assembly GCA_964344045.1). Classification (GTDB taxonomy): domain Bacteria; phylum Actinomycetota; class Actinomycetes; order S36-B12; family S36-B12; genus UBA10649. Next base: position 1,834 of record CAYFLP010000299.1, on the reverse strand, counting down.
GTCAGATCTTCATCGCTCTCGACAACGAGCTCGACGGCCTGGCCCTGGGCACGAGCCACCTGCGCGACGTGCTCCGCGAGCGCGAGGCTGCCTGGAACGACCTCAAGCACCTCGACATCCCGACCTTCATCGATGGGTCGAAGCCGATTCCGCCCATCTCCTCACTGCCCCGCAAGGGCTCAGGGGCCGTCGACCGCGTGAAGGCCGGCGACGTGCTCAACGGCGCAGCGTCGTCGCAGGGCATCGTGGAAGGCGTGGTCCGCGTGGTGCTCGGCACCGACGCGATCGACGACTTCCAGCCCGGCGAGATCCTGGTTGCTCCGCAGACGGATCCCTCGTGGACTCCGCTGTTCCTCGTGGCATCGGGTGTCATCGTCAACACCGGTTCCATGGGCTCGCACGCGATGATCGTGGCGCGCGAGCTCGGCATCCCGTGCGTCGGCGGCCTGGTGGGCGCGACCGACAGGCTCAAGACGGGTGACACCGTGCGCGTCGACGGCGCCAAGGGCACCGTCGAGATCATCGCGACGGTCTAGCACGCAGACGAACGGCGGGTTGTGGCTCGATTTCCGCGAGGAATTGAGCCACAACCCGCCGTTCGCTGTGCGGGGGGGGTGAGGCAGGCGCACCTGCCTCACCGAGGCGCGCTACGGGACGATGACGGCGCGGCCGGTCAGCTTGCCGGCCTCCATGTCTGCGTAGGCATCGAGGGCTGCGTCGAGGGAGTAGGTGCTGTACTCCGGGGTGATCAGGCCCTTGGCTGCCAGGGCGAGGACCTCGCCGAGCTCTGCGCGGGTGCCCCAGTAGATCGAGCGCATTGCCGTCTCGTACGGCGGGGCGTAGAGGTTGAACGGGAAGCTGCCGCCGGCGACGCCGACCAAGGTCAGGTCGCTTTGGTACTTGCAGCTGCCGACCGCGGTGGCCAGCGTGGCATCGGTGCCGACGAAGTCGATGACCACGTCGCCGCCGCCCTTGGTGGCTTCCTTGATCTGTGCCGCGATGTCCTCGGCAGCGCCGTCGAGCACGACGTCGGCACCGGACTTGGCTGCCAGCTCGCGAGCGGCGGGCTTGACGTCGACCGCGATCACGTTGGCTGCCGAGATGGCCTTGATGATCTGGATGCCCATGTGGCCCAGGCCGCCGGCGCCGATCACGACAACGTTGGAGCCCGGGACCATCTTGGCCACCGACAGCTTCACGGCGTGGTACGGAGTCAGGCCCGCGTCGGTCAGGGGCGCTGCCGCAATCGGGTCGAGCGAGTCCGGGATCGGCACGAGGAAGCGCGCATCGGGCACGAGCATGTACTCGGCCTGGCCGCCGTCGGTGCCGAGGCCGCCGCCGAAGGCGCTGTCATAGCCGTCGAGCGGTGCGATGCAGTAGGTGTCCTGGCCGCGGCCGCAGGCGGCGCACTTGCCGCAGCCCCAGGGGCCATGGACCGCGACGGCCTGGCCGATGCTCACGGTGTCGACCCCGGCGCCCACGGCATGGACGTAGCCGGAGTTCTCGTGGCCCAGGATGAAGGGCACGTGCCAGGGCAGCATGCCCTCCTCGAAGTCGTGGAGGAGGTGCAGGTCGGAGTGGCACAGGCCCGCACCGGCGATCTTCAGGACCACCTGGCCGGGGCCGGGGGTAGGAACGTCGACCTCGACGATGACCGGGTCGGACTTCCAGTTCGGCAGCTGAACGGCCTTCATGCGCTCTTCCTCGGCTTCCTGGTGACAGACTGCAAGACGCAGCCTTCGGCAGTTGTTTGGCCGAAGGCTAGCCCGGGCAGGGGGTCGATGGAGGGGTTTCTTTAGGCATCCTCTATTAATTGGTCCTCTGTTCTGCAATA
>CAYFLP010000298.1:0-2268 GCA_964344045.1 uncultured Bifidobacteriaceae bacterium | reverse complement strand
GCCAGCGGGGCGCCGAGCACGTCGGTCCAGCGCTCGGCGACGCGCACCCGGCCGGCATCCGGGGAGACGACGGTGATGCGATCCCGCGAGACCTTGCTCGCCACGTGCTTGGCCAGCAGGGGCAGGGCGAAGAGGTGGTCGACAGGGCCGTCGAAGAAGCCCTGGATCTGCGAGGTGTGCAGGTCGACCGTCATGAGCCGGTCCGCACCGGCCGTCTTGAACAGGTCGGCGATGAGGCGGGCCGAGATCGGCTCGCGCCCGCGGTGCTTCTTGTCCTGGCGGGCGTAGCCGTAGAAGGGCACGATCACCGTGATGCGCTTGGCGGATGCGCGCTTGAGCGCATCGATCATGATCAGCTGCTCCATGATCCACTTGTTGATCGGCGTCGTGTGGCTCTGCAGCACGAAGGCATCGCAGCCGCGCACGGACTCCTGGAAGCGCACGAAGATCTCGCCATTGGCGAAGTCGTATGCGAGCGTCGGCGACAGTGGCGTGCCGAGGGCGTCGGCCACCTCCTGGGCGAGCTCGGGGTAGGAGCGTCCGGCAAGCAGCATGAGCCGCTTGGAGTTGGGGGCGGAGAGGTGCGTCACCGGCGTACTCCTAGGTGGTGGGGTTCTCGGAGGAAGTATGGGCCTGCTCTGCTGCCGCCGCGGAGGCGGTCCCGGGTCGACGGCGTTCGACCCAGTGCTCGATATTGCGCTGCCGGGCGCGGCCGACGGCCATGGCACCGGGAGGCACGTCGTCGGTGATGACCGAACCCGCGGCGGTGTAGGCGCCATCGCCGATCGTGACGGGTGCGACGAGCATCGTGTCGCTGCCGATGCGCACCTGCTCGCCGACCTTCGTGCGGTGCTTCTCGACGCCGTCGTAGTTGACGAAGACAGTGGCCGCACCGATGTTGGAGCCAGCCCCAACCTCGGCATCGCCGACGTACGACAGGTGCGGCACCTTGGCGCCGTCGCCGATGGTCGAGTTCTTGATCTCGACGTAGGCGCCGGCCTTGGCATCTCGGCCGAGGACTGCCCCGGGCCGCAGGAAGGTGTACGGCCCCACATGCGCGCCGTCGCCGATGACCGCCAGCTCACCCCAGGTGTGGATGACTTCGGCGCCGGCCCCGACCTCGCATGAGGTGAGGGTCGTGCCTGGCCCGATGACGGCACCCGAGGCCACGGACGTCGGCCCGCGAAGGGTGACCTGGGGCCGGATCACGACATCGGGCTCGAGCTCGACGTCGACATCGAGCCAGGTCGATGCAGGGTCGAGGATCGACACTCCGGCACGCATCCACTGCACGTTGATGCGATCGCGCAGGATCGCCGCCGCTTCGGCCAGCTGCACGCGATCGTTGACGCCGAGGATCTCGTCGGAGTCCGCGCACACCGAGGCCGAGACCGTGTCGCCGTCGTTGCGCAGCACCGCGATCACATCGGTCAGGTACTCCTCGCCCTGCGCATTGTCAGAGCCCACGCGACCCAGGGCGGAGTCGAGGCGATCGCCGGCGAAGGCATACATGCCGGAGTTGATCTCGTCGAGGAGCAGTTGCTCCTCGGTGGCGTCGCGGTGCTCGACGATCGCGGTGACCGAACCGGACGCATCGCGCACGATGCGCCCGTAGCCGGTGGGATCGGCAAGGCGCGCGGTGAGCACGGTGGCCGACGCCGACGACGACTCGTGCTCGAGCAGCAGGCTGACCAGTGTCGATCCGGTGAGCAGGGGCGTGTCACCGGTGAGCACGACGATCGGGCCGTCCGAGGTCACGATCCCGCGCGAAGCCAGGTCGGCGAGCGCGATGCGCACCGCATGACCGGTGCCGTTCTGCTGCTCCTGGACGACGGTGACTGCCCAGGGTGCGATCTCCTCGACATGGGGGACCACCTGTTCGCGACCGTGACCGACGACGACCACGAGGTGGTGGGGCTCGAGAGTGGACGCCGCCTCGATGACGTGGCCCAGGAGAGAGCGGCCGGCGACCGGGTGGAGCACCTTGGGAGTCGCGGACTTCATCCGCTTGCCTTCTCCCGCGGCGAGGATCACCACGACGGAGGGACGCACGACGGTCACGAGGATCCTCTAGCTGTGCGGGCGAGCCAGGCTCGCGGTGGCCGGGGAAGGCTGCACCAGCCTATTGGACGCCGCCGGGACTGCGCTCGGCGGTGAGGCTGCCGGTGCCTGGATCCCGGGACGTCCGTGCGCTTGGCTCCCGGGAGAGGGATCGAACCTCTGTTCACGGATTCAAAGTCCGCTGTCCTGCCGCTAGACGACCCGGGA
>CAYFLP010000297.1:0-2285 GCA_964344045.1 uncultured Bifidobacteriaceae bacterium | reverse complement strand
ACCTATCCGGGCAAGCTGCAGGCCCAGCACCGGGCCGCGTTGGCGATGCTCGGCCGGCCATGGGGCTGGAACGCCCGCGGCGGCGCCGTGATGGACAAGTCGCACTTCACCTCGCTCGCGCGCAAGACGCGCAAGTGCGACGGGCGGGTCGTCATCAGCAGCGAGTTCTTCTGCGAGGCCGACGGCGCTACCGCGGACGAGATCGTCCGCGAGCTCGGCGGCGGCAACGTCCGGGTCGTGATCACGCTGCGCAACCTGGGCCGGCTGCTGCCCTCGTCGTGGCAGCAGTACCTCAAGTACGGCCTCACCACTCCCTACGAGAAGTGGCTGAAGAACGTCTTCGACAATCCGGGCGGATCCACGTCGACCCCCACCTTCTGGAAGCGCCATGACCACGGTGCCGTGGTGACGCGCTGGGCCGACGCCGTGGGCGCCGGCAACCTCACCGTCATGGTTCTCGAGGACGTGGACCGTTCCGCGCAGTTCGTGGCCTTCGCGCAGATGCTGGGCATCGACCCGCAGGTACTCGTCTCGCGCATGGAACTGACATCGAATCGCTCGATGACGGCCGCGGAGGCCGAGCTTCTCGTGCAGCTCAACAAGGAGCTCAAGAAGCAGCTCCAGTGGGACGAGTACGTTCGCTACGTCCGTCGTGGCGTGGCACTGGGGATGGTCGAAGGCCGAACCCCGGGCCCGGACGAGCCGCGGCTGTTCACCCCGGACTGGGCGCTCGACGCTGCTGCCGAGCACGGCCGCAGCTCGGTCGAGGCGATCCGCGCGAGCGGGGTGCAGGTGCTCGGCAACCTCGACGCGCTCGCCGTGCGCGTGGATGCCGGCCCGCAGGTCGACGCGCACGGGGCCAGCGTCCTGCCTGTTGCGGCCGCGGCACGCGCGGTCATCACCGTCATCGAGGCAGCACACGAGGATCCGTCCACGCGCGAGCTTGCCGGCCGGCTCGTGCGCAAGGCCAAGCGCTCAGGTCGCAACCGCATGCGCGGCGAGTCGTCCCCGTCGTGACCGGCGCAGACCTCGTCACCCTGGGGCCCGGTGGGGATCCGGTGGCCGACCTGCTCGGTGTCGCAGCGCGGCTCGAGGGCGGGCACGCGGTCGTCGTCGTAGCTCAGGGCCTGGTCGTCTCTCCTGCCGCGCTCGCCCCGTTGACCGCCGACGAGTTCGCGCCCACGTCGTTGCTGGTGCGGCCGGGCTCGCGCACTGCCGACGTGCGCGTGCGGCATCACCTCGTCACGAGCGCCGGGACGCAGTTCCACGAGGTGACGGCACCCGACCACGTGAGCGTCGGGGCACTGCGCATCAGCGCTGCAGACCGCCAGGCCGCCGCGGCGGCGATCCGAACGCTGGCTGGAGCCGTGTCCGACGCAAGCATCCCCTCGGACGGCCGCGACCTCGTCGAGCTCATCACGGTCGCCCTCGTGCGCACGAGCGTCTCGGTGCGCGCCGTGCCGATGGTCGACGTGCCGTGGTTCCGCGATCCGCAGGACCTGCGCGCGGCGCAGGAGAGCACTGCCTCGGTGAGCGACGAGCGCATTGCGCGCTTGCAGGCGAACCGCCTCGATGACGGCTTCTACTCGACCTTCGTCGTCCGGCGAGTGTCGAAGGTGCTCACCCGTGGCGCCCTGCGCCTGGGCATGTCGCCGAACTCCATCACGCTGGTCTCGTTCGCGATCGGCCTGGCGGCCGCTGCCGCCTTCGCGCTCGGCTCGCGATGGTGGCTGGTCGCAGGGGCGATCCTGCTGCAGGTGAGCCTCGTCGTCGACTGCGTGGACGGCGAGGTAGCCCGGGCAACGCGCAGGTTCAGCGCACTGGGTGCCTGGCTAGATGCCTCGACCGATCGGGTCAAGGAGTTCTTGGCCTACGCCGGGCTCGCGGCGGGTGCTGCGATCGGGGGAGTGCAGCTGTGGTGGCTGGCCGTCGTGCTCATCGTCCTGCAGACGACCCGGCACATGTCGGACTACGACTTCTCGCGAGTGCAGCGATTGCGCGAGGCCCACGTGCCGGCGAGGTCGGTCACGATCGCTGACGACGGAGCGGCGGGGGCAGCGGGCGGCTGGTCGCTCGGCAGCGCGATGGAGCGCTCGACGCGCATGAACCGCCGCGATGCCGTGCGGTGGGCCAAGCGCGCGATCCACATGCCGATCGGCGAGCGCTGGCTGGTGCTCAGCGTGTTCGCGGCCTTCCTGGGCGCAGCGTGGGCGATGGGCGTGCTGCTCGCGCTCGGCCTGCTCGCCTTCGCGTATGTCACCACCGGGCGCACGCTGCGCACGCTG
>CAYFLP010000296.1:0-2296 GCA_964344045.1 uncultured Bifidobacteriaceae bacterium | reverse complement strand
CGCCCGAATGGCCTCGAGCAAGTTCAGCGTGCTCACGCCCGTGGCCTCGGCGGTGTAGAGCGGCTCGTCGAAGGAGACGCGCACGTGGCTCTGGGCCGCGAGGTTGTAGACCTCGTGCGGGCGGATCTCGGTGACCAGCTGGTGCATGCGCGCAGCGTCGGTGACGTCGCCGTAGTGCAGGTGGAGGTTCTTGCCCGGGATGTGCTCGTCGTGGTGCAGGTGGTCGATGCGGCTGCGGTTGAACGACGACGAGCGCCGCACGATGCCGTGCACCTCGTAGCCCTTGTCGAGCAGCTGACCGGCCATGTAGGAGCCGTCCTGGCCCGTGACGCCTGTGATGAGGGCGCGCTTTGCCTCGCTCAAGGGAACCTCCGAATAGCTGAAATCGCGCTCTGAGCCTATCGAGAGTGCCGTCCGGGCAGGGACATCGCCGTGCCGGTGGGGGGCCCTAGGCTGCGGTCATGGCCTCGACCTCCGTCATCGCGGTGGTACCGACCTATCGGCCAGAGCCGCATGGGCTGCTCGACCTGGTGACATCGCTCGGCCTGCAGGGCATACCCGTCGTGATCTCCGACGACGCTTCTCCATGCACCTTCGACCCGGTGCTGAGATCGTGCGCCGACGCCGGGGCATCCGTCGTGAGGCATCTGCGCAATGCCGGCATCGCCCGCGGGCTGAACGACGGCCTCGGTGCAGCCCTGGCCGCGGACGCCTCCTGGCTGCTGACCGTCGACCAGGATTCCACGCTCCCTGCGGGGTACGCGTCAGGCATGCTCGCCGCTGCCCTGCAGGCCGAATCGCGGCTTGGCCGGGGCACCGTGGGCGTCATCGGCGCCGCGATCCTCGACGATGCCAGCGGAGAAGTCGGCTATCCGGTCATCGAGCGCGACGGCGTTGCGACCACTCACGAGGTCTTCCAGACAGGCTCACTGTGGTCGGTGCGCGCACTGGAGGAGATTGGCGGGTTCGACGAGTCCCTCGGCATCGATGGCGTCGACGCAGCAGCCTGCCTGGCCCTGCGCGCGGCCGGGCTCGCCGTGGCCCTTGCTCCCTCGATGCGCCTTGCCCACCAGTACGGCGCCGGCACCCAAGTGCAACTCCTCGGGCGCACCGTGGTCTCCACGGGCCATAGCCCGGCCCGGCGCGAGTCGATGGTGCGCAACCGGCTCCGGCTCTTCCCCGCCGAGTTCATGCAGTCGCCCGTGCACGCCTTCCGCACGCTCCGCCGGGTCGGGGTCAACACTGCCCTGGGCGTGACCGTCGAGGACGGCAAGTGGGCGAACGCCAAGGGCAGTGCTCGAGGCCTCCTGCCTCGTCGCCGGCAGCCGAACTAGCCCACCGGGGCCGGCACCTGGCCGCTAGCCTGTCGGCATGAAGGGGATCATCCTGGCCGGTGGCACCGGCAGCCGGCTGTGGCCGATCACCAAGGGCGTCAGCAAGCAGCTGCTTCCCGTCTACGACAAGCCGATGATCCACTACCCGCTGTCGACCCTGATGTCGGCCGGCCTGCGCGACATCCTCATCATCACCACTCCCGAGGACTCCGAGTCGTTCTCGCGTCTGCTCGGCGACGGCTCCTCCTGGGGCATGAACCTGCGGTACGCGGTGCAGCCGAGGCCGGAGGGCCTTGCGCAGGCCTTCTTGATCGCCGAGGACTTCCTCGCAGGCGACGCCGCCGCCCTCATCCTCGGCGACAACCTCTTCTACGGCCCACGCCTGGGCCGCAGCCTCGCCTCCGTCACTGACCAGCCCGGCGCGCACGTCTTCGCGTACGAGGTAGCGAACCCGAGCGAGTACGGCGTCGTCGAGTTCGACGAGAACGGACTGGCCCTGTCGGTGGAGGAGAAGCCGGCGAATACGAAGAGCAATTACGCGATCCCGGGCCTGTACTTCTACGACGCGAAGGTCGTCGAGGTGGCGAAGACGATCAAGCCCAGCGCGCGCGGCGAGCTCGAGATCACCGCAGTCAACGATCACTACCTGCAGCAGGGTGCCCTCAATGTCACGGTGCTCGAGCGCGGCACCGCATGGCTCGACACCGGCACCTTCCGATCGCTGCAGGATGCAGGCGAGTTCGTCCGCGTCATGGAGGACCGCACGGGCACGAAGGTCGGCTGCGTCGAGGAGATCGCGTGGCGCAACGGCTGGATCACCTCAGCTGACCTGTCGGCCTTGGCAGAGCCGCTGCTCAAGAGCGGCTATGGCGAGTACCTCGCGCGCCTGGCCTCTCGCTGACCTTGAGCTCTACTTGCGGCGGATGGCCTTGCGCAGCTTCTCGGCTGCGCGGTAGCTCCTG
>CAYFLP010000295.1:0-2364 GCA_964344045.1 uncultured Bifidobacteriaceae bacterium | reverse complement strand
CGGCGGCACCCACCCAGGCCGCCGCCTCGCGCAGGGCCCGGGCAGTGCCCTGGATCGCCGAGTGCGAGGTGCGCTCGAGGGTCACGCGTCGAGCGACGAGCGTGCCCTTCTCGCGTGCCGGGTCGACCCGGGCGACCAGGTGGCCGCCATGCAGGACGGGCATCGCGAAGTAGCCGTGCACGCGCTTGGGCGCAGGCGTGTAGGCCTCCAGGCGGTGCTCCATGCCGAAGAGCCGCTGCACGCGCGGACGATGCCAGACGAGCGAGTCGAACGGCGACAGCAGGGTCGTGCGATGGCGAAGGCGCGGCGCGGTGTCGAGCCACTCCAGGGCTTGCGCCGTCGCGTAGGCGCCTTCCTTCCAGCCCGGCACTTCGACTCGGACCAGCCCCAGCGATGCCGCACGGGCCCGCACGTCCGCCGTCTTGAGCCGGTGGACGTCGGCGATGTCGGCGGCTGTCCCGATGCCGATGCCCGATGCCGCGTCGGCGATCAGCGCGCTGATGCACTCGTCGTCGGTGAGGTCCTGCTCGAACGACTCACGCGGGATCACCCGCTCGGCAAGGTCGTAGACGCGACGCCAGCCGACCCGGCGCGAGCACACTGCTTCGCCGGTATCGAGCATGAACTCGATGGCCACTTTCGCCTCGGACCAGTCCCACCACTGGCTGCTGGACTTCGCTCCGCCGATGTCTCGCGTGGTCAGCGGCCCCTCGGAAGCCAGGCGCGCCCGCACCTCGCGCACTGCCGTGCTGGAGACGTCGTGCCAGCGCACTCCCCGGCGGCGGAACTCGCGGCGGCGGAACTCGAACAGCGGCCACGACTCGACCGGCAGGATGCAGGCAGCATGCGACCAGTACTCGAAGCTGGCCACCCCGTCCCAGTAGGCGGCTTCGACCGCCTCGCGTCCGATCGCCCCGAAGCGCGCATAGGCGATGAGCTCATGGGATCGGGCAAGCACCGAGATGGTGTCGAGCTGCACTGCCGACAGGTGCCGCAGCATGTCGCGCACCAGGACCGTGCGTCGCGCGACTCCTGCCCTCGCGGCCTTCGCCGGCGACATGCCGTCGATCGGCTCGATGAAGCCCTGACGCCACAGCGCGACCAGGCGTGCCTGGCCAGCGGTGACCTCGCGCATCGCAGGAAGCCTGCAGGTCAGCCGGGAACGACGTTGACGAGCTTGGGGGCGCGCACGATGACCGTGCGCACCGGCCGCCCCTCCAGGGCCTTGACCAGGCCCGGGCTCGCCAGGGCGAGCTCGCGCAGTTCGTCCTCGGAGATGCCGGGCGGGACCTCGAGGCGGTCCTTGACCTTGCCGGCCACCTGCACGATGCAGGTGACGGAGTCCTCGACCAGCAGCGACTCGTCGACCTCGGGCCACCCGGCCAGGGCCACTGACGGCTGATGGCCCAGGCGCGCCCACATGTCCTCCGCCGTATAGGGCGCCACGAGGGACAGCATGATGGCGACCGCCTCGGCCGCCTCCCGCACTGCAGGATCGGCCGGGCCGCAGCCGGAGTCGATCGCCTTGCGCGTGGCGTTCACGAGCTCCATCGCCTTTGCCACGGCAACGTTGAATCGGAAGGACTCCACTGCCTGAGCGGCATCGAAGAGCGCCTTGTGGGTGGCCTTGCGCAGGGCGAGGTCACCGGATGCGACATCGACTCCGGGAGCGCTCGTGACGTCGCCGGCCAGGCGCCAGGCCCGGGCGAGGAACTTGCGCGAGCCCGCGGGCGAGACGTCCGCCCAGTCGACGTCGTCCTCGGGCGGGCCGGCGAACACCATCGTCAGGCGGATCGCATCGACGCCGTTGCTGCCCAGCTCGTCCGACAGCCGCACCAGGTTGCCCCGGGACTTGCTCATCGCGGAGCCGTCCATGACGACCATGCCCTGGTTGAGCAGGCGGGTGAAGGGCTCGGTGAAGTCCAGCAGGCCCATGTCGTGCAGGACCTTGGTGAAGAAGCGCGAGTACAGCAGGTGCAAGATCGCGTGCGTCACCCCGCCGACGTACTGGTCGACCGGCATCCACTCGCGCGCCTGCTCGGGGTCGAACGCCGCCGTCTCGAGCTGCGGGTTCAGGTAGCGCAGGTAGTACCAGGACGAGTCGACGAAGGTGTCCATGGTGTCGGTGTCGCGCTGGGCCGGCTTGCCGCACTGCGGGCACGGGGTGTTGACCCATGCGGTCGCGCCGCCCAGGGGCGAGGTGCCCTTCGGCTTGAGGTCCAGGCCCTCCACGGACGGCAGCACCACCGGCAGCTGGTCGTCGGGCACGGCGACCTCGCCGCAGTCCTCGCAGTGCACGATGGGGATCGGGGTGCCCCAGTAGCGCTGGCGGGAGATCAGCCAGTCGCGCAGGCGGTAGTTGAC
>CAYFLP010000294.1:0-2408 GCA_964344045.1 uncultured Bifidobacteriaceae bacterium | reverse complement strand
CATGCCGTCCGCCGACAGGCGCGCCTCATCTGCCGTGAGCCGCTGGTCATCGACGGCTCGCCAGGCCGCTGCGGCTGCAGCCCGGAGGCGATCCCAGTAGTCGCCGCCGGCAACGCTCACCCGGCCGCCTCGCACGTGGGCGCGCGCATCGCGGCACTGAGCCTCCCCCGTCTGCGCATCGAGCATCACGTCCGGGTAGGGGTCCAGGAGGACTCGGAGGTCCTCGCCCACGAAATCCGGTCGCTCATGCGGCAGGGCCGCGAAGAGGTCGGCAACAGTGGTCACGCCGGTCATCACGAGCAGCGTGGGCACCCCCACCCGCCAGCCTGCCTCGATGTCGGTGTCGAGTCGATCGCCGATCATCAAGGGGCGGCTTGCCCCTGACCGTCGTATCGCCTCGTGCAGGAGCGGCGGCTCCGGCTTGCCGGCGACCGCGTCGGGCACTCGCCCCGCCGTCCGGCCGACGATCTCGACGAAGGCCCCGTTGCCGGGGGCCACTCCGCGCGCAGTCGGGAAGGTGAGGTCGGGATTCGTGGCAATCCAGGGGATGCCCGTGCGCACCGCGAATGTCGCCTCGGCGAGGGCCTTCCAGTCCAGGTCCGGCGAATAGCCCTGCATGACTGCAGCAGGCTGGTCATCCAGTGACGACACAGGCACGTATCCGCGGTCGACCAGGACGCTGCGAATTCCCTCGCCGCCGATCACGAGGACCTTGGCGCCATCGGGCACGAAGTCCGGCAGCAGGCTCGCTGCAGCCTCGGGAGACGTGACGACCTCGTCGACGGTGGCAGGAACGCCTATGGCTGTCAGGTGCTCGGCCACCGAGCGAGCCGGACGGGCTGCGTTGTTCGTGACGAAGACGCACGCCGCGCCCCTTGCCCGCGCTTGCGCAATGGACGCGGCGGCATGCGGAACGGCATCGGGCCCGACGTAGACCACGCCATCGAGGTCGAAGAGCAGTGCGTCGAATTGGTCCACCAGCACGTCGCTCACGGCTGCACTGGTCCCCTCGGCGGCATGCCTGCTTCCTCGCGCGCCCGCAACGTCGCTGCAACCTGAGACAGCGCTCGGCCGTACTCCGGGCGTTCGGGGCGCATCACGGCTGCCATCGCGAGCGCATCACGTGCTTCGGGGAATTCCTGCAGGCGCCACAGCGACATCCCTCGCCCGAAGTACGCGTAGTCATTGGCTGGCGCCAGTTCCTCGAGCTCGGCGAAAGCAGCGGCCGCCTCCTCGAATTGCCTCGTGTCGAACAAGGCACGAGCGTAGGCCTCCAGGACGGACGCCGACCCGGGCTCGGCGTCGCGCAACCGGGCCAGCAGGACCCCCGCAGCTGCCGGATTGCCCGCATCGAGCAGGCCCATCGCCCGCTCGTACCAGTCGTAAGTGTCGCCCTCTGGAGCGCCCGCGGCCTGGCTTGTCATCGGGCCATCGTGTCACAGCGCCAGTCCGTTCAGGTGAGGGCCAGCGCCCTCGCTCAGGGTCGTTCACTGCCGGGCTATCGAGTCGACTTCGACTTCCAGGGCGCTTGCGAGCGCGCCTCCCGTCAGGCCAGCGCGCCAGAAGCGCCGATGCAGGCGCCCGGAAGCCTCGACTACGGTTCCGGGCTCGAGGGCCAAGATCCTGCGTCGCAGCGTTGCCCGCAGAGCCCGGCAGGGGATCGTGTCGACCTTCGCCCCATGCAGCGCCTTGGACGCACCGCGTGCGGGGACCCGGTCGACGATCAGGTCGAAGACCACCATCTCGTCGCCGCTGGGGAGGGATCGCTCGTCTCGTCGCGAGCCCAGCCTGCCGACGATCGTGACATGGGAACTGGTGCCTGGCCTGGGAGTCATGAGCACAGGCTCGTAGGGAGCGTGAACTGACGCCACTGCCCTGCAGCGCATTGTGGAAGCCACGTCACCGGTCAAGGCGCCTGTGGAAGGGGATAATCGACGGATGGACGGCCAGCCGGCAACACAGATCGAGGATCTCGGGTCCGATGTCTTCCACATCGACACGCGCATGGGCGGATACTCGGGGATCACCTCGGGCTATCTCATCCGCTCCAGCCGGCCATGCCTGATCGAGACCGGGACTGCGCGCAGCGCCCCGACGGTCATTGCATCACTCGCAGAGCTCGGACTCGGGCCCGAGGACCTTGCCACGATCGTCGTCACCCATATCCATCTCGACCATGCTGGCGGCGTCGGAGACCTGGCCCGCGACTACCCTCACGCACGCGTCGTCGTGCACGAGCGCGGTGCCCGGCATCTTGCCGATCCGCAGAAACTGGTCGCGAGTGCGCATCGCGTGTTCGGCCCGGACATGGACCGCCTCTTCGGCGATCTCCTGCCAGTGCCCCAGGAGCGGTTGCTCGTCCTCGGCGAATCCGGGTCGATCGACCTCGGCGACGGCCGCAGCCTCGA
>CAYFLP010000293.1:0-2413 GCA_964344045.1 uncultured Bifidobacteriaceae bacterium | reverse complement strand
ATCATGGGCTTGCCCGCCCTGGCCGGTGACACGGCTTCAGCGATCCCCGTCATCGTCGGCGAGGCCCTCGAGGCCATGGGGCTGAGCGGACGCAGGCTCGTGGTCGCCTACCGGCAGCTGGAGACGTTCGTGGTGGGCGCATGCATGTTCGACTTCAGCGATGCGCCCACGCATCTCGACACGCGCCGAGCCCGGTTCGAGCAGGTCGAGTTCGGGGACTTCGCGGCCGAGCAGCCCACGACTGAGGCGGTCAATGCCGTGAACGAGGAAGCGTTCGAGGCGACTCTGCGCCTGTTGGTCAACTCCTTGGCGCCACCCGTGCGGGAGAATCCGGTGCCATGAGGCGTGCCGGGCTGGGAGATGCCCTCGGCATCGTCGTCTCGCTGACGGCACTCGCCTACTTCCCGATGCAGGTCGACCCGGCTAGCTTCCCGAAATTGATGCTGCTGGTAATCGGGGGGCTCGCAGTCGCGCCGTTCGTGCTGCTGCGCTGGCTTGCGCCTTCGCGGCCATCGTCCTGGGCCCTGGTGCCCTGCATCGCTGGCGCCGCACTCCTGCTGTGGTCGACGCTGGGCACGGTGCTTGCCGATGCCCCTTGGCCCACGCGGCTGTTCGGCTGGTTCTTGCGCGCGGACGGACTGCTGGCAATCGTCGCCGCCTGCATCCTGCTGCTCGGAGCCGCAACGCTCGACCGCGATGAGGTACAACGGGCGATCGCATGGGTCGTGACGGGCTCTGCGGTGGCTGCACTGCTGGCCGTGCCGCAGGTGCTCGGCTCGGAATTCATGGCACCCCAGGTCGGCACCGTGACGTCGACCTTCGGCCAGACGAATTTCTCAGGCGCCTACTTCGCCATCAGTGCCGTGCTCGCGCTCGGCCTCTCACTCGTGGTCACTTCGGTTCCTTGGCGGATCGCGAATCTCGCAGTCGCGCTTGCGTGCGCGTACCTAGCCTTCCGCTCCGATGCGCTGCAGGGGCCGATGTCGTTGGCCGCGGGGCTCGTCATGCTCGGGTTTGGCCTGGTTCTCGCCTACCGTGGCCGCCATCGCGCGGCACTTCTAGCGAGCTCTGTGGTCGTGCTCGCGCTCGGGCTCTTCGTCGCGGTCTTGGGCATGCTCGCCATCGGGCCGCTGGGCTTCGTCGGGCGCGATGGCAACACGACCTGGCGCTACGCGATGTGGTCGCAGGGCTGGGACACCATGAACGGCCATCCGATCGTCGGGATCGGAACCGGCAGCTTCGCCCGCTACCTCTCGGAATTCCGATCGCTGGAGTCGACCATTCGCGTGGGCGAGGGAATGCGGCCCTCTGCCGTGCACAGCATTCCGCTTCAGTTCGGCATCGTCGGCGGCTGGCCAGCGCTCCTGCTATGGATTGCCCTGTTCGCAAGCGTCCTCGTGCTGCTCATGATGCGCATAGGCCGCTCTCCACTGGCCCGCCCAGCCCTCGGCGCTGTCGTCCTCGGCGCACTCAGCGGCTACGTCACCCAGGCGATCGTGTCGATCGACGTGCCGCCGATCCTTGCCATCGGCTGGCTGCTGGCTGGTCTCGCCGTCGCCATCGTGCGCGACCCACTGCCACTGCCGGAGAAAACGTCTCACTTGCAGCCCGAGGCCGCCGTCGAGGTAGTGCCTGCCCGCAGGCTGGTCAAGGCCTTCACGGCATCGATCGTGCTGGCCCTGCTCGGCGGCTGGGCCGTGTGGTCGCAGATCCAGGCTGTCGAGCGGGTGCGCAACGTCGCCTCGGCAGACGTGCTCTTCGCGGCGTTGGCCGACCCGATGACCCCGTGCGCGGTGCGCATGGAACTCGCCAACTCCTCCCTGCCTGGCCTGCCCCTGCGCGAGGTAGTACCTGCCATCCGGGCTGCGGTTGCCGTCGATCCACGGTGCCCGCCCGTGATCAACCTGCAGTCGAGCGTCGCGCTGGCCGCTGGCGCCGTGTGGCTCGCCGACGAGTCGACCTCGCTCGGCACCACGCTCGATCCGCAGGCTGTGGCCTCGTGGGCCCTGCGCAAGAAGTACTTCGACCTCGCGGGCGATGCCGCCGGCGCCGCTGGCGCACAGGCGCAGCTCGATCGGATCAACAAGGCGGCTGCCGATGCGGCCGCTGCCACTGCTGCTAGCGCAGGCTAGCCCCGCACGTCCGCTGACAGGGTGCGGTCGGGAGCGCGAAAGCGCAGCGCGAAGGCAAGGGACTTCTTGCCTTCCGGCACCTGGGCTCCCTCGTAGACGTCGAAGAGGCGCACCGATTCGAGGAGGTCGCCGGCACCCTCGGCCAGCGCTGCGCGCACGGCCTCAGCAGGCATGTCACGATCGACGACGACTGCCAGGTCCTCCTTGGCAAGGGGATGCGTGCCGACGCTTGGGGCCCGGCGAATGTCGGTTGCCGCCGCGATGACCGCATCCAAGTCGAG
>CAYFLP010000292.1:0-2432 GCA_964344045.1 uncultured Bifidobacteriaceae bacterium | reverse complement strand
CGGGGCTGGCTTCGTGCCTTCGGGTGTCGGGTCGTTGGCGACCAGGCATTGGACCGCCCCTACCGTCCGGACTTCCTGCGGAGCGGCGGCAAAGTGCGCATCGGCTGCGGACATGGATGTCGTGTAGAGCCCCGGCGATTGCTTCCGGACGGCGACGAGGAGGACCTGCTCGGTCAGGCCCTCGTCGTGATAGGTCCGGGCCCCCGCCGGGACTGAGCCATAGGCGCGTGAGACGGAGGCCGCGAGCGTGACGGCCGCAGCCGCCTCGCGGCTCGCCGCCGCGCGGATGGAGGCCGCAGAGCCTGGGGCGATGCCCGCAAGATCGCTCATCGGCACGAGCCCGCCCAGGCTCGCGGGCAGGCCAAGGGCAGTCGGCGCAGCACTCGCGGGCACGGCTGCTCCCGCGAGCGCAATCGATGCGATTGCCGCGCATGCGACCACTAGGCCTGCTCGTCGAAGGATGCGCATGGGGGCGTATCGGCCCGCACTTCCTGAATACGGCCGCACTGCCCTGGCGTATAAAGGAGCCATGATGGACGTGCCCGTCTCGGTGCTGGACCTCGCAGTCGTCGGAAGGGCCGAATCGATACGCGAGAGCCTCGACGGCAGCGTGCGCCTCGCGCAGAGTGCGGAAGCCCTGGGGTATCACCGCGTGTGGTACGCGGAGCACCACAACATGAAGTCCATCGCATCGTCCGCTACATCCGTGCTGATCGCGCATGTCGCTGCCCATACGTCCACCATCCGGCTTGGCAGCGGTGGAATCATGCTTCCCAACCATGCGCCGCTGGTCATCGCCGAGCAGTTCGGCACCTTGGCCACGCTGCACCCAGGGCGAATCGACCTGGGCCTGGGGAGGGCACCGGGCACCGACCAGGTCACGCTGCGGGCGCTGCGGCGCGATCCGCGGGCGAGTGATGCGTTTCCCCAGGACGTCCTCGAACTGCAGGCATTCCTCGGCGACCAGACCCTGGTTCCGACGGTCGAGGCGACGCCGGGCAAGGGCACCCACGTGCCCTTGTACATCCTCGGCTCATCCCTGTACGGGGCCCAGCTGGCCGCGATGCTGGGCCTGCCCTACGCCTTCGCCTCACATTTCGCCCCTGCCGCACTGCAGCAGGCCCTGCATGCCTATCGCACGCAGTTCGTTCCCTCGCAGCAATGCAGCGCCCCCTATGCCATGGCTGCGGTGAATGTCATCGCCGCCGACAGCGAGGCAGAGGCCCTCGCGCAGCGCGCCGAACGGCGGCGCGCGCTCGCCCGTCGCAGGCTGGTGCCCGGTGCGGATGTCGACGATGCCACGCTCGATGCCCTGCTCGGCAGCCCGGAAGGTTCCTTCGTCGACGAGATGATGACCTATACGGCCTGCGGCACCCCCGGCGACGTGCGTGCCTATCTGCACGCCTTCGTCGACGAAACCGGTATCGACGAGGTCATGACCGTGCACCAGGGCGCGGGCATGGGCGATCGCCTACGTTCCCTGGAGCTCACTGCGCTCGGACTCGGTATCGGGCCGATACAGACCGTGGGCTGAGGCACGTCGCAACGCGCCTCAGCCGCAGGGCCCTGCCCGTTGCGAGAGCCTGCCTGTTGCGAGAGCTCTGCCTGTTGCGAGAGCCTGCCTGACGCACAACCTGGAGGAATCATGAGCCCATCCCGCCGCCTGTCGGCCACGCTCGCCGCAGTCGCAAGCGTTGGCGTGCTGGGCCTGATGGCCGGGGTGCCTGCCCTCGGCGCAGGCTCTGCCCACACCATGGCCGAGGTCGCCGCTCATGGCACGGCAGCCGACTGCTGGAGTGCCATCCAAGGCACCGTCTACGACCTCACCTCGTGGGTCGCCCAGCATCCAGGAGGCTCGCGAGCCATCACGAGCCTGTGCGGCACGGATGGCACCGCGGCATTCAATGCAGCTCACCGCGGCCAGGGCAGCCCGGCCCAGGAACTGGCTTCCTTGGCCATCGGCCCGCTTGCCACGGGCGGTGCATCCCCCAGCCCGACACCCAGCTCCACCAGCAGCCCGACACCCAGCTCCTCGGCATCTGCCGCAGCGGGAACGTCCGAGTACTCCATGCGCGAGGTGCGCAGGCATCGTCGTCCGGGTGATTGCTGGACAGTCGTCGACGGCTCCGTCTATGACCTCTCCAGTTGGATCGCCTCGCACCGGGTAGGCGTGCATGCGGTTGCCCGCCTGTGCGGGCACGACGCGACCAGGCCCCTCGCTCGCGGGTATGCGGGCACCGCGCCCACCACGGCCGACCTGGATCCCCTGCGCCTGGGCACGCTTGCCCAGCGCGCTCCCGGCACCCATGCGCCCCTGGGCCACGCGCCCGACGACCAGGCCGACGACCAGGCCGACGACGATCATGGAGCGCGACCGCACGGCCAGGGCCAGTTCGAACACGACGACGACTAGCGGCCTTCCCTCGGCCGTA
>CAYFLP010000291.1:0-2454 GCA_964344045.1 uncultured Bifidobacteriaceae bacterium | reverse complement strand
CGACCAAGATGGATATGAAGAAGCTTGCCGAAGAGGGGTACTACTCGGTGTTCGGTGCTGCCGGTGCCAGGGCCGAGGTGCCCGGCTGCTCGCTCTGCATGGGCAACCAGGCCCGCGTGGCAGACAACGCGATCGTCTTCTCCACCAGCACCAGGAACTTCGACGACCGCATGGGCAAGGGGGCACAGGTCTACCTCGGTTCCGCGGAGCTCGCCGCCGTCTGCGCGCTGCTCGGCAGGCTGCCCCAGCCGGAGGAGTACATGGAGGTCGCCGGCAAGCTCTCCAGCAATGCCGAAAAGGTCTACAGTTACCTCAATTTCCACCAGGTGAAGAGCGAGGAGCTGCAGATGCTGGTAGACTAAAGCATTATTTGCTTGTCAGATCGGGCAAATTATCACATATTTGCTCATACAGTGTTGTTTGAAAAATCACGGTTATTTTGTTATTATTCGTGAGCTGAACAAGCTGTTACTTTATTTGAAAACCCAAATGCATTGGAACCATGAAAAAACTTTTCGCTGCACTCTTCCTCCTGAGCTCCGTCTCTTTCGTTGGTTGCGCACAGAAGGCTCCTGAAGCTCCGGTCGAAGCTCCGGCTGCCGCTCCGGCTGCTGCTCCTGCTGAGCAGGCTGCTCCGGCTGCTGCTCCGGCTGCTGCTCCTGCCGCTGGCGAGGCTGCTCCGGCTGCTGCTCCGGCTGCTGCTCCGGCTGCAAAATAAGTTCTCGAAAAGAGGCTTAGTACCAAAGGAGACAGAGGCAACTCTGTCTCCTTTTTTTATGCCCGGATTTATCCCAATCCAGACCTTGCGCAAGATGGCATACATGATCAAAACGGGAGCCAGGCGCCTGGCAACCGCCGCAGCCTGCTGCTTCACCCTTCTTTTCCACCCGTCGACGGCGACCGCCTGCTCGACCGCGCTCATCGGGCAGTGCGACGAGGTCGTCACCGGCCGTACCATGGACTACACGTGCGACCAGCACACGCTCATCGCGACCGTTCCCAAAGGCAGCGCCTTCCACTTCGGCAAAACCAGCTACAACTTCCTGACCTTCAACGGCTTCGGCCAGGAGCCCTTCCCTGCGGGGATGGCGGCCCACGGCATCAACGAGCGGGGGCTCTCCATCGCCTATCTCTGGCTGAATCCCACGAAATACCCCGACCATATCGATCCGAAGAAGCGCAACATCAACGTCCTGGAGTTCATGCCCTTCGTCCTGGGCACGATGTCCTCGGTCGACGAGATCGAAGCCTTCTTCGCTAACGGGGGCGACATCGATTTCGTCAATATCCCCGGGCAGGTCAAAGCGCTCGACCTCCTGCACCAGCACTTCTACTGTGTGGATGCCTCCGGCAACTCCCTCATCATCGAGTGGATCAGGGGCAAGCGCCACAGCTACCGCAACCAGAGCCCCGTGCTCGTCAACGACCCGCCCTTCCCCGAGCAGAAAAGGGAGTGGGCGCGCCAGCTTGCGACCGGACGCGACATCCTGAACCGCGAGTACAACCTCGCCTCCGTCTCCATGCACCTGCCGAGCCGCCGCTACGAGCTGCTCAGGCGGCTGACCGAGCAGTGCCTCCCGACAACCGGCATCGACAACGTCACCAAGGCCTTCCAGGTCATGAAGCGGGTCACCTACCCGCCGATCAGCCCCTACAAGCCCCAGGATGTCGACTGGACCCTCTACACCGCGGTCTTCGTCCACAAGGATGGCGCGGTCAAGGCCTACTACAGCGACGTCGACAATGCCGCGATTCGCATGCTCGACTTCGCGACGCTCGACTGGTCCGCGCCGAAACTCTTCCCGATCGCCACCGGCCCGAAGTTCATCGACATGACCCCGGCCGCCAACGGCATGAAGGCCGGGAAATAGGCCGTTGCCGCCGGGCGTGAGGGCGCGCTTTCGCAGCGGATAACGGGACCAGGCCCCGGGAGTTGCTGTATGGAGTTGCAAGGGAAAAACGGAGCAGGGGGGCGAACGGGGAGCTCCGGATTGCCGGCGGCCTCACGATCCACGGCATCCCGGTACGGCCGTCCTGATCGGCTGCCCTGGAATCCGGGGCAGGTGCGGCCTTCTCAAGTCTGTGCGTCTGCCATGTCGGTGTCGATTTTTAACTTATTTTCATCGTAAAAGGAGGGGAGGAGAAATGATTCCCGAGAAATTGACGGAAGTATTGCGGCACGAGGGAGTGGTTGCGATAGCAACATCGGGACCGGACGGCCCCCACATGGTCAATACGTGGAACAGCTACCTGCAGGTCACCGATGCCGGTCGCCTCTTGATTCCCGTTGGTTACATGCATCGCACGGAAGCGAACATAGCCTGGAACAGGAAGGTCCTGATCACGTTGGGCAGCCGCGAGGTCGCCGGAAATATCGGGCCCGGCACCGGGTTCCTGATCAGGGGCGAAGCGAGCATTGAAACTTCAGGCGCCGATTACGACATCATCAAGTCA
>CAYFLP010000290.1:0-2472 GCA_964344045.1 uncultured Bifidobacteriaceae bacterium | reverse complement strand
CCCTGGTCTGGCCACCGCACGACCACATCCGCACGACCACAACCGCACGACCACAACCGCACGGCCACAACCGGACCTGACAACTGGATCTGCCGAGGAGGACCATGTCCGCGCACTCGACGAGCGGCCCCCAGGCCACCGGCGGATCCCCTGCAGAGCAGGCCATCGGCGCCGCCATCACCCAGCCGCTCCTGGCAATCGGCGTCGACCTCGAGTCCGTATCCATCACGAAGGCCGGAAGGCGCGAGCTCGTGCGCATCGTCGTCGATCGCGATGGGGGAGTCGACCTCGATACCGTCGCCGAGGTCAGCCGGCTGGTCTCCGACCTCCTCGACGGCCCCGAGCTCGGCGCTCACCTGCCGGGCGCCTTCGTGCTCGAGGTGACGTCACCAGGGGTCGACCGGCCGCTGACGCAACCCCGCCATTGGCGCCGCGCGATCGGACGCCTGGTCGACGTCCGGCTCAACGACGTCCGGCTCAACGACGTCCGGCTGAACGAAGATGTCGCGGGCGGCGGCTCCTTCATCGGCCGCGTCCAGGGGGTGCCTGACGATACTCATGCCGTGCTCGAGGTCGACGGCGAGCAGCGATCGGTCGCCTTCGCCGATGTTCGCTCCGCAGTGGTGCAGGTGGAGTTCAACGCGACGCACGAGCCAGGCGTCGCAGCAGAAGCCGACGAGTAGGGACAAGCCATGGATATCGACGTCAGTGCCCTGAAGGGCCTCGTGCGCGAGCGCGACCTCTCGCTCGACCTGGTGGTCGAGAGCATCGAGCAGGCCCTCCTCGTCGCCTATCACCGCACCGAAGGGTCCGTTCCCCAGGCCCGCGTGACCCTCGACCGCAAGACCGGTCACGTGACGGTGTGGGCTGCCGAGACCGACGACGACGGCGTGCTCCTGCGCGAGTACGACGACACCCCTGACGGTTTCGGCCGCGTGGCTGCCACCACGGCCCGGCAGGTACTGCTGGCGCGGCTTCGCGAGGCCGAGGGCGATGTCACGTTCACGGAGTTCACCGGCCGCGAGGGAGATCTCGTCTCCGGGATCGTGCAGCAGTCGAGCAATCCGCGCATGGTCCGCGTCGACATCGGCAAGGTCGAGGCCAACCTGCCGCCTGAGGAGCAGGTGCCGGGCGAGTCCTATGCCCATGGCACTCGCGTGAAGGCGCTGGTCACCGGGGTGCGCAAGGGCTTCAAGGGCCCCCAGGTAACCCTCTCCCGCACCCACCCGAACCTCGTGAAGGCCCTCTTCGCGCTCGAGGTGCCCGAGATCGCCGACGGCACCGTGCAGATCTGCGCCATTGCCCGCGAGGCCGGCCATCGCACCAAGATCGCGGTCCGCTCGACCGTGCCCGGGGTCAACGCCAAGGGTGCCTGCATCGGCCCGATGGGGCAGCGGGTGCGGCAGGTGATGAGCGAGCTCGGCGGGGAGAAGATCGACATCGTCGATTTCAGCGACGACCCGGCGGAGATGATCGCCCACGCGCTGTCGCCAGCCCGGGTAACCCAGGTCATGGTGGTCGATCCGGTCGCCCGGGCGGCGCGCGTGATCGTGCCCGACTACCAGCTTTCGCTCGCCATCGGCCGAGAGGGGCAAAATGCCCGGCTCGCGGCCCGGCTCACCGGCTGGCGGATCGATATCCGCTCCGATGCCGTCGGCGGCGCAGACGTGCAGCGGCCCGACACATCGCGGACCGGCACGGCCGAGGAGTGAGCAGCTCGGCGCAGCGGGTACACTCTGCAGCGGCCAGTGAGCCGGCACGCACCTGCATCGGGTGTCGCCAGCGCGCCAGCCAGCACGATCTCCTACGCATCACCTGCGTGCAGGGCGTCCTTTACCCGGATTCTCGTCGCAGGGCGCCGGGCAGGGGTGCGTATGTCCATCCGGACCTCGCGTGCCTGGGCCTTGCGCTGAAGCGTCGGGCATTCGGCCGGGCCCTGCGGGTCTCGGGCGAGCTCGATGCCTCGTACGTGCGAGACCAGATCGAAGGCACCATCGGCACGGGCGACCGCCCGCTGCCTTCTACCGAGCGGATCGGGAGTGATTCGAGGATGAACACCCCATGAGCGCGCCAGCATGAACATGCAGCGATCGCACTGACGGTCCGGGCACGAAGGCCCGGACCAAGACAGGAGAGAAGTGTCGAAGGTTCGGGTCCACGAGCTCGCCAAGGAGCTCGGGGTAAGTAGCAAGGACGTCCTTGCCAAGCTCGCCGACATGGGCGAGTTCGTGAAGTCTGCATCCTCCACGGTTGAGCCGCCTGTTGCGCGGCGCCTGCGCGAGGCCATGCCCCCCGCTGAGGCGAAGCCGGCCAAGAAGGCCGCGGCGAAGAAGGCCGCGGCACCCGCCGAGCCGGTCGCCGAGGCTGTGCCCGCGGCTGCCGCGCCCGCCGGCCCGGCTCCTGCCACCCCGGCTCCTGTCACCCCGGCTCCTGCGCCGGCCAAGGCCAAGCCCGCTGCTGCTCCCGAGGCAC
>CAYFLP010000289.1:0-2513 GCA_964344045.1 uncultured Bifidobacteriaceae bacterium | reverse complement strand
CGTCGCCCTCGTCGGCTACCTCGATCTCCTCGCGCGTGATGCCGAGCAGGAAGAGGACGGAGTCCAGGTAGGGAACGTTGACGGACGTGTCAGCGGCCGCCCGCGCGGCTGCCTTGGCGTTGAAGGCGACTCCCATGCCGGCAGCCTCGAGCATGTCGATGTCGTTGGCTCCGTCGCCTATCGCGATGGTCCGGCGTGCCGGAATGCCGTAGTCGAGGGCGATCTCCTCGAGGGCGCGACGCTTGCCCACGCGATCGACGACCTGGCCGACAACCCGGCCGGTAAGCCTGCCATCAGCGACCTCCAGGCGATTGGCACGCACCTGGTCGACGCCGAGGTCTGCCGCCACGGGATCGATGACCTCGTGGAAGCCCCCGGATACCAGTGCGATGCGGTAGCCGAGCCGCTGCAATGTGCGGCACAGAGTTCGGGCGCCAGGGGTCAAGGTGATGCGATCGCGCACCGTGTCGATGGCTGACACGGGCAGTCCCTCCAGGAGTGCGACGCGTGCGCGCAGGGACTGCTCGAAATCGAGCCTCCCGGCCATGGCCTCCTCGGTGATGCGGGCGACGTCGTCCATCACCCCGGCCTCGTCCGCGAGCAGGTCGATCACCTCGTCCTGGATGAACGTCGAGTCGACGTCCATGACGACCAGGTACTGGCCACGACGGTCGAGCGCCGCCTGCTGGACCGCGACATCGGCCCCATGGGCTGCGGCAACCTCGGCCAGCGGGCGTCGCAGGTCCGATGCCGCGACCCCCGAGCCCTCGAGCACGAGCGCCGTGACGGGATAGCTGGCGATCCGGCGAATGCGGTCGATGTTGCCGCCGCGATCTGCGATCTCCTTGGCCATGGCCGCAATGGCCACGGGCCGCAGAGGTGCTCCGAGGACAGTGATGTGAATGCGGTTGCGCCGTCGCTCGTCATCCTCGCCGGCGCCGACGACCGTCTGCACGTCCATGTCGAGCTCCGCCGCCGCCTGGCGGACTGCCCTGCGCGTGCGGGCGATCTCCTGGTCGTCGCCGGACACCCCGACGAGCACGGCGAGGATCAGCGAACCGCGTACGACCAGCTGCTCGATGTCGAGGACGGTCACCGGGTGGCTGGCAAGGGTCTCGAACAAGGTCATGGTCACGCCGGGGCGATCCAGGCCGCTGAGCGTGAACAGGAGGGTCACCTGACCCTGGGCGGAAGCGTGTCCGTCAGCCGTTGCCTGCATGGCCGCCACGCTAGCGCCTGGCAGATGGCGCGCGCGCCTAAGGTGGGGGAGTGGGCACAGCGGTGGAACTCGAGGGCGTCGGGGTGCGCCGCGGTGATCGCTGGATCCTGCAGGATGCCGAGCTGAGCATCGACGAATCCGACCGCTGGGTGGTGGTCGGTCCCAACGGTGCCGGCAAGACCACCTTGCTGTCGATCGTCTCCGCACGGACGTTCCCCACGGTAGGCGTCGTCCGGATCCTCGACGAGGAGCTCGGCGGGGTCGACCTGGCCGAGCTCAAGCCCCGGATCGGCTGGGCCTCGAGTGCGCTGTCGGCCGACATCCCCGGCGACGAGACCGTGCGAGATGTCGTCATGACGGGTTCCTACGCGGTCACGGGCAGGTGGCGGGAGGCGTACGACCGCGCTGATGCAGATCGCGCTGAGGGCCTGCTTGTGCAGTGGGGGCTCCAGGCATTGGCCGTCAGCCGCTTCGGGACCTTGTCGGAAGGCGAGCGCAAGCGAACGCTGATCGCGCGGGCGCTGATGCCCGATCCCGAGCTGCTGCTGCTCGACGAGCCAGGTGCCGGACTCGATCTAGGCGGACGAGAGGATCTCGTGCGCAGGCTGGGAGCGCTCGCGGGCGACCCCTGCGCACCGGCGATCATGATGGTCACCCACCACGTCGAGGAGATCCCACCGAACTTCACCCATGCGCTGATCCTGGGCAGGGGGCGCATCGTGTCCTCGGGTGCCATCGAGGTCGCCCTGACGTCTGCGAACCTGACGGCAGCCTTCGGGCTGCCCATCGCGGTACGGCGCGTGGGCGAGCGGTGGTTCGCGCACCTCGATGCCTGACTCGATAGCGTCTGATCCCGTGTCCGTGACTTCCATTCCCGCCGAGGCGCCGAAGGCCCCCTCGGCAACGGGCACGCGAACCGCCGGTGCCCACCGGTCCTCGCGCAAGCCGATCCTGCGCATCGCGGCGGTAGTCCTCGGCGCAGTCCTGCTGCTGGCCGCCGCGGCGTTCGGCGCCTCGGCGGCATGGATACGCGGCACGTTCGCCTTCGAGCCAGACCAGGCACCCTGGTGGTCGTCCGCAGGGGTCGTGCGGCTCGACTCGGGCACTGTCGCGCTCGACTCCGAGGTGGCCATCATCGACCTCGCGCACCTGGACGTCGCCGTGCCGTTCGTCCAGGGCCTCGGACGCTCCGGACTCTCTGTCGTGACCGCCGATGGCAGCCCGGTGTTCCTGGCCTCCGCACCGGTGGCGCTTGTCGACCCCTTCGTCATGGGCACGGCATATGACGTCGCAA
>CAYFLP010000288.1:0-2515 GCA_964344045.1 uncultured Bifidobacteriaceae bacterium | reverse complement strand
CACGAGACCCCGATGACCATCGATGCGGCGACCACGTTCTATTTCCACCGAGAGGGTCCGGGCATCCTGCTCGGCATGTCGTACCAGCCGGAGACTCCCGGCTTCCGCTGGAACTACAGCGAGGACTGGCTCCCCGAGCTGATGGCCGCGATGGAGCAGCGAGCTCCGAGGCTCCTCGACCTCGGCATGGCCCACCGATGGGTGGGCATGTACGAGGTGACTCCCGACCACAATGCCCTGCTGGGCGAGGCACCGGGGATCTCGCGATTCCTGTACGCCTGCGGCTTCTCCGGCCACGGCTTCCTGCAGGGCCCCGCTGTGGGCGAGGTGATCCGCGACCTCTACCTCGGCCATGAGCCCGTCGTCGACGTGTCGGCCTTCGACGCGCAGCGGTTCGCCCACGGCTTGCTGCGCGGCGAGGTCAACATCGTCTGACTCCCGGCGATGGCCGGCTTGCAGGATCCTCCGACTGCCGGCGTCACCGTGCCAGCCGTAGCGCCTCGGCTACAGCAGGACGCCTTCATGCTCGAGCAGGGCGACCTTCAGGTCGATCCCGTAGCCGTACCCGCCCAGGCCGTTGGCCGCGATCACCCGATGGCAGGGCACGAACGGCGCGACGAGGTTCTGGGCGCAGGCGGTGCCTGCCGCGCGTGAGGCACGCGGGCTCCCTGCCCGCCGCGCCAGGCCTGCGTACGTGTCGATGCTGCCGGCCCTGATGGTGCGCATGGCACGCCACGCCTGCTGCTGGAACGGCCCTCCCGGCTGAAGCACCGGGACCTCGTCGAGTGCGGCGATGTCACCGTCGCCATAGCGTGCGAGTACCTCGGCAATGGCCGGCACCTTCGTGCGCGGGCGCACGCGCACAGCGTCCGTAAGCCGATGCACCGCATCGTCCAGGCCTCGGAAGGTCGACGCCACCACGGCACCGAAGTCGCTGGGCCCCAGATCGCCCGCGGCATGCGGATCGACGACAACGACGAGCGGGCCTGCCGGAGTGGCATAGGTCGCCGCGACGAGGACGCCGACCGGAGTGGACATGACCTACTTCAGCATCAGCATGTCGGCGACGAGGAAGGCCAGTTCCAGGCTCTGCTCGCGGTTGAGCCGCGGGTCGCAGGCCGTCTCGTAGCGATCGCCGAGGTTGTCCTCAAGGACCCCGCCGGTGCCGCCGACGCACTCGGTGACGTCGTCGCCGGTGAGCTCGATGTGCAGGCCGCCCGGGATGGTGCCGAGGTCGCGATGCACGCGGAAGAAGCCCTCGACCTCTGCCATGACATCGTCGAAGCGACGGGTCTTGTGGCCCGATGACGCCTCGCGCGTGTTGCCGTGCATGGGATCGCACACCCAGACCACCGGCACGCCGCTGGCCTCGACCTTCTGCACGATGCTGGGCAGCACGTCGGCGATCTTCGAGGCACCCATGCGGGTGATGAGGGTCAGCCTGCCGGGGACCCGATCGGGGTTCAAGATCTCGGCCATCTGCGCCACCTCGTCGGGAGATGCGCTCGGCCCGACCTTGACGCCGATGGGATTGCGGATCGTCGAGGCGAAGTGGATGTGGGCGCCGTCGAGCTGGCGGGTGCGCTCGCCGATCCACAGGAAGTGGCCGGAGACGTCGTACGGCAGCCCCGTGCGCGAGTCGATGCGGGTCAGCGCGCGCTCGTAGTCGATGGACAGGGCCTCGTGCGCGGCGTAGAACTCCACGCGCTGGAACTCCTCCGGGTTGGCCCCGCAGGCATGCATGAACGACAGCGCGCGATCGATCTCGGCAGCCATGGCCTCGTAGCGCTCGCCGGCAGCGGAGTCCCGGACGAAGTCCTGGTTCCAGGCGTGCACCTGGCGCAGGTCGGCGTAGCCACCCTGGGTGAATGCCCGCACCAGGTTCAAGGCTGCGGAGGAGGCGTTGTAGGTGCGCACGAGTCGCTGGGCATCGGGCCGACGGCTCGCCTCGTCGAACGGCAGTGCGTTGACGGCGTCGCCGAAGTACGAGGCCAGTTCGATGCCATCACGGGCCTCGACGAGCTTCGAGCGCGGCTTGAAGTACTGGCCGGCCAGGCGCCCGACCTTGACCACCGGCAGCGACGCGGCGTAGGTGAGCACGACCGACATCTGGAGCAGCGTCTTGAGCCTGGCCCGGATCGAGTCGGCGGTGTTGGCCTCGAAGGTCTCGGCGCAGTCGCCGCCCATGAGCACGAAGGCACGGCCGAGCGCGGCATCCGCCAGGCGGTCGGCGAGCATGTCGCACTCGCCCGCGAAGACCAGCGGAGGAAGGGTCCGAAGCTCCGCGACGGCCGCATCGAGCTCGGCCTGGCTCGGCCACGGCGGTTGCTGCGCCGCGGGGAGGTCGGGCCAGGTGATCGCGTTCTGCATGGGCCTAAGGGTAGGGCACCGGCTACGAGCGCCTGCACGCGCTAGCAGCGCCCTCGCGGACTGGCTCACCACCACAATGGCGCGATGGGTGGCGGCGTGTGGCGGATTTCGAGCTCGAAATCCGCCACACGCCGCCACCCATCGC
>CAYFLP010000287.1:0-2515 GCA_964344045.1 uncultured Bifidobacteriaceae bacterium | reverse complement strand
GCGGCGAACGGCGCGGACCACTGGCATGCAGTGATCTCGACCGCGGGCGTGCCCTGCGGGCCCATCAACGACATCGGACAGGCCTTCGAGCTGGCCGAGCGGCTAGGGCTCTCTCCGGTGGTCGAGATCGCCGACCCGCGGCGGCAGGAAGCAGTGCGGCAGGTCAGCCAGCCGACCGACTACTCCCGGACTCCGGCCGCCTACGCGAGCGCGCCGCCGCGCGTCGACGAGGACCGTGCCTGGGTCCTGCGCGTCCTGGGCCTGGACGAGGGGGCGTAATGCGAGGGGTCGTAATGCGAGGGGGCACGAAGCCATGACCGAACGCAGGGAGACAGCCCAGGACGTCGTCCTGCGCTCGCTTCGCAGTGACATCCTCGCGGGCGACCTGCGGCCCGGCGACCAGATCGTCCAGGAGGCGCTTGCCGAGCGCTACGGGGTCTCCCGCGTGCCCGTGCGCGAGGCCCTGCGAATCCTGGAGTCCGAGGGCCAGGTCGAGTACTTCCCCCATCGCGGGTACTTCGTTGCCCAGCTGAGCATCGACGACCTGCAGGAGGTGTACCTGCTGCGCTCGCTGCTGGAGGCCATGGCCATCCAGGCGGCTGTGCCGCACCTCACCGATGACGACATCAGCGACATCGCGGACCTTGCCGATGCCGTGACCGAGGCAGCCCAGGACGTGGACGTCATCGCCATGACCACGGCCAACCGGCGGTTTCACTTCGCCATCTTCGACGGCTGCGGGATGCCCCGCCTCGTGCGGCTGCTGAACCAGCTGTGGGACGCCACGGATGCGTACCGGGCCCTGTACTTCCAGCAGCAGGCCAGTCGGGTGCGAGTCGAGAGCGAGCACGGCCGCATGGTGGCTGCCCTTCGTGCCCGCGATGCGTCGGAGCTCGTCGCCTTGCACGACGAGCATCGCGAGCACTCGGTGGCCTCGGTCAGTGCAGCGCTGCAGCGCGAGCAGGCACGTGGCTAGGGTCGTCGTAGGCCGTGCGCGCGGCGCGTGGCGTGCCACAGTCCGGCAAGTATTGGATACAATCACGCTGGATTGGATACAATCCAGCGACAGCAGCCCGAGCCAACCCCTGCTGAACCACTAGCCGACCTGGAGGCATGCATGCCCATCACGAAGCAGTCGCCCTTCGGGCTCTTCGCCATCGATCACCTCCTCACCGAGGAGGAGCGCGCGATTCGCGACGTGGTCCGCGACTATGTCGATACCCGGGTGAAGCCGCAGATCGCCGACTGGTTCGATGCCGGCGCCATCCCAGCCCGGGAGCTGGCCAAGGAACTCGGCGAGCTGGGGGTGCTGGGCATGCACCTGGAGGGCTACGGCTGCGCGGGAACCTCGGCTGTGGCCTATGGCCTGGCCTGCACCGAGCTGGAGGCCGGCGATTCGGGACTGCGGTCGCTCGTGAGCGTGCAGGGCTCGCTCGCCATGTATGCCATCTGGGCTTTCGGGTCCGAGGAGCACAAGCAGGAATGGCTGCCGCGCATGGCCGCGGGCGACGCGATCGGCTGCTTCGGCCTGACCGAGCCGGACTTCGGCTCCAACCCGGCAGGCATGCGCACGCATGCGCGGCGCGACGGCTCGGACTGGGTGCTCAACGGGACCAAGATGTGGATCACGAACGGCAATGTTGCCGATGTCGCGGTCGTGTGGGCCCGCACGGACGAAGGCGTACGCGGCTTCGTGGTGCCCACCGACACTCCCGGGTTCACGGCCAACGAGATCCACAAGAAGATGTCGCTGCGTGCCTCGGTCACCAGCGAGCTCGTGCTCGAGAACGTGCGGCTGCCGGGCGACGCGGTGCTTCCGGAGGTCGCGTCGCTGCGTGGGCCGCTGTCGTGCCTGAACGAGGCTCGCTTCGGCATCGCCTTCGGCACGCTGGGCGCTGCCCGCGACTGCCTCGAGGCGGCGATCGACTATTCCGTCAATCGCGTGCAGTTCGACAAGCCGATCGCAGGCTACCAGCTCACGCAGAAGAAGCTCGCCGACATGGCGCCCGAGCTCGGCAAGGGCATGCTCCTCGCCCTGCACCTGGGCCGGCTGAAGGACGAGCACCTCATCAAGCCCGAGCAGATCAGCCTGGGCAAGCTCAACAATGCCCGCGAGGCGCTGAACATCGCCCGTGAGTGCCGGAGCATCCTGGGCGCCAATGGCATCACCTTGGAGTACCCGGTGATCAGGCACATGAACAACCTCGAGTCGGTGTTCACCTACGAGGGCACCAACGAGATGCACACCCTGGTGGTCGGCGAGGCCCTGACCGGGCTGGCGGCCTACCGGTGACCGGGCCCCGCGTGCTGACCTCGATCGTCGATGGCCAGGCGGTCCCGGGGAACGAGGAGCGCCCCGACACCAACCCGTCCGACCTCGAAGACGTGGTGGCCATCGCGAGCATCGGGGGCGAGCAGGTGGCGCGCGACGGCGTTGCGGCTGCCCGCCGGGCGTTCGCGACATGGTCGGCGACGACACCCTGGCAGCGGGCCGAGATCCTCGATCGTGCCGGCA
>CAYFLP010000286.1:1830-2519 GCA_964344045.1 uncultured Bifidobacteriaceae bacterium | reverse complement strand
CGGCCTGGCCCTGGATCTGGCCCTGGATCTGGCCCTGGCTCTGGCCCTGGCTCTTGCGACGGTCGATCTCCCGCCGCGCGGCGGTCGTGACCACCTTGAGGATCGTCGCGAGGAGGGCGAGATCCAGTGCCATCTGCACCATCGTCACCGACCGCGCGAGCGTCGTGACCGGGGTGATGTCGCCGAACCCCACGGTGGCCAGGACAGTGAGCGCGAAGTAGTACGCCGAGAAGCTGTCGAGCCGTTCGGTGAAAGCCTCGGGCGTGGCGACCGAGACCATTTCGTAGATGATCGCGAACAGGGCAAGGAACATCGTGGCGACGAGGATGAGGGCCTCGACGGCCTGCACGCCTGGGTACTTGGCCCGCGCGATTCCCTTGATCTGGCGCCGGAACGCGAAGACGTAGACGAGGATCCCGCAGGCTGCGACGAGGACGGGCAGGACGAGCGATGCGCCGGGCTCGTCCGGCACCAAGGCCATGACGACGAAGATCAGCACCAGGCCCAGTAGTACTCGCACGATCGAGCCGACGACCACCAGCGCTACCTGCTTCCTGCTGGCTTCCCGCAGGGGCGTGATGGCGGGGACGCCATGCTGGCCGCGCTGGCCGTGCTGGCCGTGCTGGCCGTGCTGGCCGTGCTGGCCGTGCTGGCCTTGCTGGCCAGGGGCGCCCGCGCTCGGGTCCATC
>CAYFLP010000286.1:0-1820 GCA_964344045.1 uncultured Bifidobacteriaceae bacterium | reverse complement strand
GCAGGGGCGTGATGGCGGGGACGCCATGCGGGTCATGCGAGCCATGCGAGCCATGCGCGCCAGGGGCGCCCGCGCTCGGGTCCATCGGCTCCGTCATCCCCTAGCCTCCCGCTCCTGGCTTCTCGATCGCCGCAAGCTGCCCGCAGGCACCGTCGATCTCGCGACCGCGCGTATCGCGGACGGTGACCTGCACCCCGTGCGAGCGCAGGATCCGCACGAAAGCCCGCTCGTCCTCGGGCCGGCTGGCGGTCCACATCGAGCCAGGGGTCGGATTCAGCGGGATGAGATTGACGTGCACGAGCTGGCCCGCCAGGAGCTCGCCCAGCAGCTCGGCACGCTCGCGCTGGTCGTTCACGTCCTTGATGAGGGCGTACTCGATGCTGACGCGGCGGCCCGTCACGTCTGCATAGGACCAGGCTGCATCGAGGACCTCGCCGACCTTCCAGCGCTGGTTGACAGGCACCAGGGTGTCGCGCAGCTCGTCATCGGGCGCATGCAGCGACACAGCGAGGGTCACCGGGAGGCCTTCCGTGGCGAGCTCGTGGATGCGCGGCACCAGGCCCACCGTCGAGACGGTGATCCCGCGGGCGCCGATGCCCAGGCCCGCGGGCGCAGGCTCGACCAGGCGATGCAGGGCATCCACCACCGCCCGGTAGTTCGCCAAGGGCTCCCCCATGCCCATGAACACGATGTTCGACACGCGGCCCGGGCCGCCGGCGACCTCGCCGCGGTGCAGGCTGCGGGCGCCGGCGACGACCTGCTCGACGATCTCCGCCGTCGACAGGTTGCGCGTGAGGCCGCCCTGGCCGGTAGCGCAGAAGGGGCAGTTCATGCCGCAGCCCGCCTGGGACGAGATGCACATCGTGACCCGCTCCGGGTACCTCATGAGCACCGACTCGACGAGGGATCCGTCGTGCAGCCGCCATACCGTCTTCACCGTCGAGCCGCGATCGCAGTCGAGCACCCGAACGGGCTCGAGCAGGGGCGGGAGCAGTGCGCCGCTGATCGCCTCGCGCACCGAGGCCGGCATGTCGCTCCACTCGTCCGGCTGGTCGCTGAGCCGGGTGAGCCATTGGCGCGAGACCTGGTCCGCCCGGAAGCCCGGCAGGCCTAGTGCCTCGACAGCTGCCTTGCGGCCCGCCGGGTCGAGGTCCAGCAGGTGCAGTGGCGGCTTGCCCCGGCGAGGTGCCTGCAGCTCGATAGTGCCGGGTGCGGGCGGCGTCATGTCAGGCCGAGCCGAGGAAGAACGTGAACAACGCCCACGACGTGAAGGCATTGGGGACGAGCGAATCGAGGCGATCCATCATGCCGCCGTGCCCGGGCAGGAAGGTCCCCATGTCCTTCACGCCGAGATCGCGCTTGATCGCACTCTCGGCGAAGTCACCAGCGGTGGCGGTCGCAGTCATGATGATGCCGGCGATGACTCCCTGCCACCATGCGGCATCGAGCAGCAGCACGAAGGACAGGGCTCCGACGACTGACTGCAGGACGACGGAGCCGACCAGGCCCTCCCAGGACTTCTTGGGACTGATCTGCGGCGCGATCGGGTGCTTGCCGAACAGCACGCCCGTTGCATAGCCGCCGATGTCGTTGGAGATCGTCAGCAGGATGAACACCACGACGCGCTGGGGGCCATTGCCCGCAGCGAGCGTCAGCATCAAGAAGCCCGCCATGAAGGGCAGGTAGGCGATGAGGAAGACACTCGCGGCCGTGTCGCGCACGTACCCGTCGTAGCCGCGGCGGATCCGCCAGATCAGGCAGGCAAGGACGATGCCGCCCGTAGCGACCAGCAGTGCCGTGGTTCCCCACACGTACGCCAC
>CAYFLP010000285.1:0-2528 GCA_964344045.1 uncultured Bifidobacteriaceae bacterium | reverse complement strand
GCTCGGCACACTCTCACGCTGGTACGCACGACCGCTCCGTACGCAGCGGTCGTGCGTTCGTCAACGGAGGTCACCGGGCTAGTCGTCGAGGACGGCCGGGTCGTCGGCGCCGAGGTGCGCGATGTCGAGAACGGGCGCACAGGCACGGTGCGTGCCGGCGTGGTCATCGGATGCGCCGGAGTGTGGAGCGATGAGCTCCATCGCATGGCGGGCGTGCCCAGCCCCTTCCGGGTCCGCGCATCCAAGGGCGTCCACATCCTCGTGCCGCGAGACCGCATCGACAGCAGCACGGGCTTGATCCTGCGCACCGAGAAGTCCGTCCTCTTCGTGATCCCATGGGGCGAGCACTGGGTAGTGGGCACGACGGACACTCCGTGGGACCTCGAACTGGAGCATCCGGCGGCCACGCGGGCCGATATCGACTACATCCTCGAGCGGGTCAATTCCGTCCTTCGCATGCCGCTGACCGATGACGACATCGTGGGCGTGTACGCCGGGCTGCGCCCGCTCCTGGCGCCGGCCGATGCGGGAGCCGGAGGCGCTGCCACGACCAAGCTGTCGCGCGAGCACCAGGTGGCGCGTGCCCTCCCCGGGCTCGTGACCATCGCCGGCGGCAAGTACACGACCTACCGCGTGATGGCCAAGGACGCCGTCGATGCCTCCGTCGACGACGTCGAGTCGTCGAATCCGCTGCGGAGGGTTCCCGATTCGGTGACCGAGGAGGTGCCGCTGCTCGGTGCGGCTGGCCTGGCTGCCGTGCGCAACAGCGCGGATTCGATCGCTGCGCGCTACGCGATCCCGGCAGGCAATGTGCAGCGCATGATCAGCCGTTACGGCGACCTCCTGGAGGAGGTGCTCTCCGCCATCGACGCGAATCCGGAGCTCGCCCTGCCGGTGCCGGGTGCGCCCGCGTACCTGGGCGCCGAGATCGCCTACGCGATCACGCACGAAGGGGCACTTCATCTCGATGACGTGCTGACCCGCCGCACCCGCATCTCGGTGGACACCGCTCATCGCGGCCAGGACAGTGTCGATGCAGTCGCTGCTATCGCTGCGCCCTTGCTCGGCTGGACCCCCGACGAGCAGTCGGCGGAAGTGGCTGCCTACCTGCAACGCGTCGCGCAAGAGCGCGCATCGCAGCGGGCACTGCAGGACGAAGCCGCGCAACGGGCCCGGTCGCAGGCCCCCGATCCGCGACGCCGTGGTCGCAGCGGCGACTCGACCTATTCCTCGTCTGCCGCGAGCTGATGGGCGACTGCGAGATCGGTGACCAGCACGTCGACCCAGCCGCCGGCGAGTGCTGCTCGAATGGCGGCGTACTTGCGATTGCCGCCGACCACGGCCCAGCGCTCCTTGGCGACTTTGAGCTGATCGAGCGACACGCCGATGGTGAGGTCGTCGAGCTCGGTATGCACGGCATTGCCCTGCGCGTCGAGGTAGCGCATGCACACCTCGCCGACAGCGCCGGCCTTCGCGGCCTCGGCGAGCTGACCGGACGTGAAGAAGTTCCGGCCCGGCTCGAGGGGCGCCGACGGCTCGAGCGCTCCGACCGAGATGAGCGCGAGGTCGATGCGATCGAGCAGGTCCAGGGCCTCGCGCGCGTAGCCGTCCTGGCCGACGAGGGCCTTGGCGACCTCGGCGGTGGGGACCACGCCGGGCGTGCGCAGGAAGACCGGCTCGGCACCGAGCAGCCCGGCGAGCTTTTGGGTGCTGCGCGTCGACTCGTGCTGCAGCGCCGGGGGCCCGAGGTCGCCGACCATCTCGACCACGTGCGTGGTGCCGATGCTCAGGGGAAGCAGTTCGTCGACCGTGGCGCGCAGGGTGCGGCTCCACGAGGTCCACGCCACGGTGCGCGCCTCGAGGGTCAGCTGTCCGAGGATCGACGCCGCAGCGACTGCCAGGTCACGTCCGATCTCGGCATCCGTGTCGCCGACTGTCTCGACGACATGCACCTTGCGCAGGCCGAAACGCTGCTCGATGGCCTCTTCGAGGTCGGGGTGCAGGTGGATGGGCGCGGCGACGACCGTGCGGACGATGCCCGTGTCCACGGCTTCCTGGAGCAGGCGCGACACCTTCGACTGCGAGATGCCCAGCCGCGTCGCGATCTCGGTCTGCCGCATGCCATGCGTGTGGTACAGCCGGGCTGCCGTGGTGACCAGGCGCAGGGCCCCCTCGTCCTCCATAGTCACGCACCCTATCCACGGCGACACCACCCGCGAGGAGGAGATGGTGATGGCAGAGCAGCATGAACCCACGGGGGAGTCTGCGTCGAGCGATGCTGCCGCTCCCGCATCCGCCAGCGAACGCCCGGCCCCCTGGGGCCCGTTGGCCAGGCGCCGCATGCGCGAGCAGGCGGAGCGCATGCCATGACGGCGAAGGCCGTTGCCTCACGTGAAGTCGCCGTCGCTGACTTGACGCCCGATCTCCGACATCGCTTAGACCCCGATCTCCGACATCGCCTAGGAAGGGTGATCCCGTGGTAGACCCTGATGGCCGCAAGTTGCTGCGTGTCGAGGCGCGTAATGCGC
>CAYFLP010000284.1:0-2544 GCA_964344045.1 uncultured Bifidobacteriaceae bacterium | reverse complement strand
AGTGGGGGAGCATCCAGAACCACAGCGCGACCCATGCCGACTTCACGCGGGCCTCGACGGACCTCGACCACGAGGTCTGCTACTCCCAGCGCATGCTCAAGCGCACCTTCGGGACGCGGCCCACCTTGCTGCGGCCGCCCTTCGGCGCTGGCTCCGAGGATCGCGCCGTGCTGCGCAAGGCCCTCGAATGCGGCGTCACCGATGTCGTGCTCTGGGACGCCTATGTCTACAAGGGCAGGCTTGCCACGACGGGGAAGCTGCAGCCCGGCTCGATCGTCCTGCTGCACTTCAGCAAGCACCTGGCGCGCGACCTGTCGGTCGCCGCTGCCGCAATCCACCGAGCCGGCCTGTCTCCCGCAAGCCTGGCGGATTACCTGCCGGCGGCCCGATGAGCCGGTGGACGGACCTGTTCGAGCCCGGAGCCGTCGTGCTCGACGGCGGCCTGTCGACGCAGCTCCAGGTGCGCGGCGCCGACATCGCAGGCCCGCTGTGGACCGGACGGGCGCTCCTGGCCGACCCCGGCATCGTCGAGCATGCGCATCAGGACTTCATCCATGCCGGGGCCGATGTCATCATCACGGCGAGCTACCAGATCTCGCGTCGCGGATTCGAGCAGCAGGGAATCGGCCGCGGGCACGCGGACACGGCCTTGACGATGGCAACCCGCGTGGCCCGCTCGGCCGCTCGCGCCACCCATGCCCGCGTTGCCGCCAGCGTCGGGCCCTACGGCGCAGTCCTGCATGACGGCTCGGAGTACCGCGGCAACTACGGGCTCAGCCGTGACGAGCTGGCGAGCTTCCATGCCGAACGGCTGGAAGTCCTCGTGTCCAGCGAGCCGGACCTGCTCGCCATCGAGACCATCCCGGACGTCCACGAGGCCGAGGCCATCGGTGATGCTCTTGCGACTGTCGATGCGCTGCCGGCGTGGATGTCCTTCTCGTGCAAGGACGACGCCCATGTGTGTGCCGGGCACCGGATCGAGGACGCGGTCGCGGTCGCGGCCTCCATCCCGTCCGTGATGGCAGTGGGGATCAACTGCACGGATCCGGCCCATGTCGCCGGCCTGCTCGAGCGCATCGCGGCGACGACGGACCTCCCCGTCGTGGTCTATGCGAACGCGGGCGGTACGTGGGATGCGGCGACCGGCGAGTGGGTCGGGGCCTTCGGCCATGTCTCGGACCATGTCGAGCAGTGGGCGCGAGCGGGTGCAGTGGCCATCGGCGGCTGCTGCGGGACCGATGCGCGCGATATCCGTCTGGTGGCCGAACGCCTGCGCTAGCCGGGCACTCCTGCGGGCTCGGCGAGCAGCAGCACGCTGCTGCCGCGCACGCGGCAGGCGATGACCACGGCGCCCGGGCCCTCGGCGATGCCCAGTTCGCGCAGCACGCTCGCGGGTGACGCCGGCACGTCTGCGGTCTTGACGACTGCGCGCGTGATGCCGCGGGCTCCGAGTTCGCGGCGCTTGCCCTTCCGGTCGCCACCGAGCTCGCACACGACCCGGTAGCTGCGCAGGGCCGGCGACGGGCTCGGGGCATCTGAGGTGAGCCAGGTGCCTTCGGGGTCGAGCCGCAGCAGCGATCCGTCGATGGTGCCCAGCGCGCCCGCTCGCACGACTGCGGGATCGGGCTCGTGGACGAACTCCCCGATGCGGTCGGCTACGCCCAGGCTTCTAGCCGGGTCCGCCTCGAGGACAAGCGCTGGCGTGCCGGCTGCCCGTGGCAGGACGACGGCCCGTGCAGGGGAGGCCGTCAGCGCCCACGACGCGACGAAGCAGTCGACGACGGTGCGGTCGACGCTTGTCCACGTGGCCTGCCAGCCAGGCGGCACCGCGAATCCAGGCGCCACCTTCGCGCAGACCCGCGCTGTGGCGGCGAGGGCCTGCACCCATGACCACGCGGGGGACCAGCGCTCGGGATCACGCTCGGGGTGTGCGCGCGAACCGTCCGCTGACCTGCGGTGATCGCGGCGAGCAGGGTCCACGAACACCGCCGCACTGGCCAGGTCGATGTCCGGGACGATGTCGACCGCGTCCCCGACGATCACCCGGGCTCCTGGCACGTTGTGGGCGAGCAGCGCGGCCGTGCCCGGATCGCGTTCGATGGCAATCACCGATAGCCCTGCCTCGACGAACGCATGCGCGTCGAAGCCGAGTCCGGCAGTCGCGTCGATGACGCATTCGACTCCGGCCTGCCGAAGCCATCCGGCGCGTTGGGCGGCGACCTCGGGGCGGGTGGCCTGCTCGAGGCCATCGCGCGTGAGGAGCCATGCGCCCGTGAGCCCGTACTTCGCGGCTGCCTCGCGGCGCAGCGCTGCCTGGGTCATGGCGGCACTCGCATGCTCGGGTGCCAGGCCTGCCTCGCGCAAGGCACTGAGGCCGGCCAGGGAGTCGGGCAGGGCTGCGGCCATCGCCAGGGCTCGCTGGCCCGCGGGGCCGACCAGCCACTCCCCACTGTCCGTCAACTGCCCAGCGTCCACCGCCACAGTCTGCTGCATGAGCTGTCCCCGCCCCCATGGCTGGCACTCAACTTGACGGAGTGCTAACGG
>CAYFLP010000283.1:0-2557 GCA_964344045.1 uncultured Bifidobacteriaceae bacterium | reverse complement strand
GCTCATCGACACGGCAGACACGTACGCCGACGGCGAGTCCGAGCAGCTGCTCGGAGAGTTAATCGAGGAATTCGACATCCGGGACGAGATCGTCCTGGCGACCAAGGCCGTGTCACGTCCGGCCGATGACCGTCGCTTCAACGCTTCCCGCTCGCACCTGCTCAGCACCCTCGAGCAGTCACTGAGACGGCTGCGCACCGATCACCTCGACCTGTGGCAACTGCATGCGTGGGATCCCTGGACCCCGCTCGACGAGACCCTTGCCGCCGTCGACAGCGCGGTTGCCAGCGGCAAGGTGCGCTATGCGGGCATCTCGAACTACAGCGGATGGCAGATGGCCCGCGCGGCAACGTGGCAGGAGCGTACGCAGGGATCTGCACGGCTGATCACCGCGCAGATGGAGTATTCGCTTCTCGAGCGCGGGGTCGAGCGCGAGATCGTGCCGGCATTGCAGGCCCTCGGCATGGGCCTCCTCCCCTGGTCGCCGCTGGGGCGTGGAGTGCTGACCGGCAAGTACCGGCACAGCCTGCCGATCGATTCCCGTGGGGCGAACCCCGACACCGCCGGCTGGGTGCAGGCCTATCAGGACGATCGCGGCAGGCGCATCGTCGACGCCGTGGCAACTGCTGCCGAGGGCCTCGGGGCAACGCCCGTGGAGGTCTCGCTGGCATGGCTGCGCGACCGGCCGGGAGTGGTGGCTCCCATCCTCGGTGCTCGCACGAATTCGCAGTTGCTCGCAGCCCTGGCCGCCGAGGAGCTGGAGCTTCCCGAGGAGATCCTCATCGCACTCGACGATGTCTCGGCACCTGCCTTGGGCTATCCCGAGGCAGGCTGGGCGCAGCGCAGGTAGTCGAGCGGGCAGGCATGCAGCGCACGTCGTGGACCTGGGAGTACCGCTCCTTCGACTTCCCCCGCGGTACCTCGCGCGAGGCCGCCCGGATGGCCCTGACGTCAGTGGCGGAGAACGACCGCTGGGAGCTGGACAAGCTGCGGCTCCTGCGTGACGGCCGGCGTTCGGTCACGCTGCGCCGCAAGGTCTACAAGATGCTGCGCACAGCCTGAACGGTGCAGCAGCAGGGCCCGGGGCAGGGCGCTCAGCAGGCGCGCAGGAACCGCTCCAGCACGCGCACGCCGAACTCAAGCCCGTCGATCGGGACCCGCTCGTCGACGCCATGGAACATGCGCCAGTAGTCCAGCCCGGCTGGCAGCTTGAGCGGCGAGAATCCGTATGCGGCAATGCCGAGGGGTGAGAAGGCCTTGGCATCGGTGCCCCCGGAGATCATGTAGGGAATCGCACGGGCGGCGGGGTCCTCCTGGCGCAGCACTGACGCCATCAGGTCGACTGTCGCGGTGTCGAAGGGTGCCTCTATGCCGATCTGGCTGCTGATCATCTCGACCTCGATGGACGGCCCCGCGAGCTCACGGATGGTGCGCTCGAACTCGTCCTCGTATCCGGGCACGACGCGCCCATCGATCGAGGCGACGGCGTGCCCGGGGATGACGTTGTGCTTGTAGCCGGCATCGAGCATGGTGGGGTTGGCGGTGTTCTGCATCGTGGCACCCACGAGCGATCCGAGGGTTCCCAGCGCGCCGAGCACCTGTTCGAGGTCGGCGCCCGCCAGGTCGATCTCGAAGGCATCGGACAACTCGGCGAGGAAGCGGTCGACCGTAGGCGTGCGTCGGACGGGCCAGGGATGGTCGGCGACCCGGGTCACTGCCCTGCACAGCTCGGTGACCGCGTTGTCGTCATGGATCATGGAGCCGTGACCAGCGCGGCCACCAGCCCGCAGGCGCAGCCAGCGGATGCCCTTCTCGGCAGTCTGGATGGGATACAGCCGCAAGTCGTCACGGACGGTGATGGAGAAGCCACCGACTTCGCCGACAGCCTCGCTTGCGCCCGCGAAGAGCTCGGGCCGGTGCTGCACCAGCCAGTGCGCGCCATGGGCGCTGCCGTTCTCCTCGTCCGGGAAGAGGAGGACGATGACATCGCGGCGCGGCCGGAAGCCCGTACGCCCCCAGTGGCGAACGACGGCCAGGATCATGCCGACCATGTCCTTCATGTCGACCGCGCCACGGCCCCAGATGAAGCCGTCGGCGACCTCGGCGGCGAATGGCGGGTGCGTCCAGTCGGCGCCGACTGCCGGCACGACGTCGAGGTGCCCATGCAGCAAGAGCGCGGGAGCATCGGGATCGGTACCGGGGATGCGCACGTGCACGGCCCGACGGGAGTCCGATGAGGTGACGATGAGCTCCGGGTCGAACCCGGCCTCGCGCAGTCTCTGGCAGCAGTAGTCGGCTGCCTCGGCCTCGCCTACGGTCTGGGTGGATTCGCCCCAGTTGCTGGTGTCGATGCGAATGAGGTCGCGCACGAGCGTGACGACATCTTCCTCTGCCTCGGGCAGGGGCTGCCATGGCTCCTGGTGCATGACCACATCCTGCCCGTACCTGGCGTGCCATCGAGGACCGCCATGCCGCTGGCATCCGGCAGCGGGTATAGTTCCGCAGGTCGTCGGGAGACGACGAGTCCGGGTGGCGGAATAGGCAGACGCGCTAGCTT
>CAYFLP010000282.1:0-2575 GCA_964344045.1 uncultured Bifidobacteriaceae bacterium | reverse complement strand
CTTGAGGTGCTAGTGCCCGCAAGGGCATGGGGGTTCAAGTCCCCCCTCGGACACCGCGCAGGTGAGGCCCGCGACCAGGCAATGGTCGCGGGCCTCACCTTCTCCATGAGCGCGTGGAGCCTCCGATCCTGGATCCCGCCCGCGTTGTCCTAGACTCCTGCAGCGCTGGACTTGCCAGCTTGTGCATCGGGGGATGACATGTTCAATCGCAATAGGGCCACGCCTGAGCAGTCCGCGGCCGTCGAGAAGGCGGCACGTGAGCAGGCAGCCGCAGCCGAGCAGGCGCGGCTCGAGGCCGAGGAGCAGTTCCGGCTTGCCGTGGTGGCCTTCCAGGAGCAGTGCACTGCCCAGGTGCGGCGGACTCAGGAAGAGGGCCTCGCTGCCTGGCAGTACAAGTCGGTATACATCGACCTGGATCCCCAGTACCACGACGTGCGGGAGCCGATCGCGCCGAGCGTCGCCGAGCTCGACTACTGGGGCCGGCGTGGCTGGGAGGTCGTCGCCACCTTCCCGCGTACCTACTCGGGCACAGAGGTGCACCGCCACAAGAAGGTCGCGAAGGGCGGCGCATTGGTCGACTACGGCAAGAAGGTCGATCAGACCGTCTCGCTGTCGGCGAATGTCGTCGGTGCGCATGTGCTGCTGCGCCGCCGCGTGTCCGCGGAATCGTACGAGTGGCCCTCCGACTGGTCAGAGATCAATCTCTGGCAGCCCTAGCCGACCCGGCCACCGGTCGGCTGGACCGGCAGTGGCGCATGCGCACCCCGGTGCCGTCTGCTTGCATAGGGCCCCTAGCCAGGGAGGTCCCGCGTGAAGGTCCTGCTCGTAGTCGCGCACCCCGAGCCGGCATCGTTCAACGGGGCGATGCGGTGCGTCGCGCAGGATGCGCTCGCCGCGGCCGGGCACGCGGTACAGGTGAGCGATCTCTACAGGATGGGCTTCAAGGCCGTCGCCGACGAGGGCGACTTCCCGGGGCCGCGTGCCGACGCGGAAACCTTTCGGCTGGACCAGGAGCAGACGTTCGCGCACGACACGGGGACCACTGCCCCGGACATCGTGGCCGAGCAGGCGAGGGTCGCCTGGGCCGACCTGGTCATCTTCCAGTACCCCATGTGGTGGTTCATGCCCCCAGCGATCCTCAAGGGCTGGTTCGACCGTGTCCTCACGCGCGGCTTCGCCTACCTGCCAGGGCGCAAGCACGACACCGGGATGATGCGCGGCAAGTCTGCGATGGTGACCGTGACGACGGGAACCTCGGCCGACACCTATGCCCCGGATGGGATCGATGGCGCTCTCATCGACATCCTGTGGCCGGTGACCAACGGGGTGCTCCGCTATTCCGGTTTCGACGTCCTGGAGCCCTTCGCCGTGCATGCGCCCGCGCGCATGTCGTCCGCTGAGCGAGAGGCGGCCCTGCAGGCCTACCGGGAAGCGCTCGCCGGGATCGACGGCAGGCAACGGCTGTACTTCCATCCGCGGTCGGACTATGGCGATGACGAGCGCCTGCTGCCGGGCGTGGAGCCCCGATCGGGCTTCCAGCACCGGGCCCGTCCCACCTCCTAGGCCGGCAGGAACCGCTCCACGTGCGCCATCGCGCGATCGAGGTACTGCGACTTCTCCCCTACCGGAGCCACGTAGAAGAGCGCCTCGCGAGCGGTCTCGACATCGCTCAGCCTTGCGATGGTCCATGCGGCCAGGTACTGGCCTGCCAGGCACCCACCTGCCGTGGCCACGTTGCCGGATGCGTGGAAGGGCTCGTCGACGACTCTCGCACCCGCCTCAATCACCCAGGGCTTGGTGATCAGGTCCGTGCATACCGGCACGTCCTCGAGCAGCCCGAGCCTGGCGAGGATGAGGGCACCTGAGCATTGCGAGCCGATGAGCTGGCGCTCGGGGTCGAGCGGCAAGGCGGCAAGGAAGGCGGGGTCTGCCGCGTAGTCGCGGGTCCTCACCCCACTGCCGACGATGACAGCATCGGCACCAGCGATGTCTTCGAGCGGCATCTGCGCCCTGACTACAACGCCGTCCATGGACGTCACCTCGGGAGTGGGGGCAGCAATCGCGACGCGCCAGCCCGGCCTGGTGACCCGAGCCAGGATGTGCGAGTTGACGAAGGAGTCGATCGCATTGAAGCCATCGAGGGTGATGACTGCGATGAGAGGCATGTCGGCCTTCCTGCGCTCTGGCCTACCAGCCTGTCGCGGACGAGTTCAAGAGCACGGCCGCAGTCTGCACCGCAGTCGCGACGATTTCCAAGGCCTGGAACTCGTCGCTCCCGCGGTTGCCAACCATGAGTGCTCTCGATCCGGGTCAGGTGGCTCACACGCTATCGCCAAGGCTGGGGTGCGCCTGCCGTTGGCCGACGTGACGCAGCGCCTAGGCGATGGAGCGCCAGGCTGTGTCGACGAGCGCGGCCATCGCCCGGGGGTCATGGCTGAGGGCCGAGTCGAATGCCTGGTTCATGACAATGACCGTCTTGCCCGCGGCCGTGCGCTGGCAGGTGAGCACGTGGACGGTATCCGGGGCTGGCTTCGTGCCTTCGGGTGTCGGGTCGTTGGCGACCAGGCATTGGACC
>CAYFLP010000281.1:0-2576 GCA_964344045.1 uncultured Bifidobacteriaceae bacterium | reverse complement strand
AGGCCATGCAGGCCGAGAGCACGCTCGAGGGCCAGCGCAAGACCCTGCAGCAGGCAATCGCCAAGAAGCCGAACGGCATCGCCGTTTCCGGCATGGAGACCGATTCCTACGGTGACCTGTACAAGCAGGCTGCCGCCAAGGGCATCGCCATCATCTGCTCGGCTTGCATGAGCCCGGCCGGTGGCGGCCTCGTCGACTCCCACATCTCGGGCCCGAAGATGCTCGACCTCTGGGGCCAGATGATCGCTGCGTTCGCGGTTGCGAACACCAACGGCACTGCCAACGTCCAGATGTTCGGCCTCTCGGTCTACCCGATCCTGCGCCGCTACGACGAGTCGTTCCAGAAGAACCTCGCTCGCCTGTGCCCCTCGTGCAAGTCGAAGTTCAATGAGATCGACTTCGCGAACCCGGGCCAGCAGGCCGGCAACGTCTGGAAGGCCAACCCCGGCACGAACTTCCTGTCGTACGACCTTGGCGACTTCGCCATCGGCGTCCCGCAGGCACTGTTCACCGTGGGCGCGACCCCCGGCTCGAAGCCGCTCATCGGCGGCCTGACCGCCGGCAAGGACGCCATCCAGAACCTCAAGAACAAGACTGAGAATGCCTGGACCGGCTACTCCCTGCCGATCGTCGGCTACAGCGTGATCGACTCGTTCGCTCGCTACTTCACGAAGACCCCCTTCGCGAAGGCCGACCTGCCCACGCAGATCCTGACCCAGAAGAACATCGGTACCGCCGTCCTCACCCCGCAGGGCGACTACCAGGGCGTCAAGGACTACAAGCAGCAGTTCGCGAAGGTCTGGGGCCTGTAAGCCTCACCCAGCTCGCACCCCAGGGGCCCGGTCCGACAGGACCGGGCCCCTGGCTTTTCCTGGTTCCGGCCAGGCACCCGGGGAAAGTTAGTATCTTTACTTGACGTTCAGTATCTGCTTCGGCACAATCACAGCACCCCCCACCCTCAGGAGCATTGATGACCGAGTTGGCCTCACCGCAGCGCGAGTCCCTGGAGCCCCCGTGCCCCCGTTCGCCGGGAGTGAGCGTCCAGCAGTACCTCGACAACGACGCCCGGCCGGTGCCGCCCGTGCTGCGGTACGACATCAATGACGACCTGGGCACCGCCCCCCTCGATGCCGAGCGCTACT
Source organism: uncultured Bifidobacteriaceae bacterium (assembly GCA_964344045.1). Classification (GTDB taxonomy): domain Bacteria; phylum Actinomycetota; class Actinomycetes; order S36-B12; family S36-B12; genus UBA10649. The sequence continues at coordinate 1,434 of CAYFLP010000281.1, read as the reverse complement.
ACACCCGCGAGTTCCACGACGCCGAGGTCGAGAAGGTGTGGCGCAAGGTGTGGCAGTTCGTCTGCCGCGAGGACCACATCCCCAATCCCGGCGACCACATCACCTACGACATCGCCGATGACAAGTGGATCATCATGCGGCAGCGCGATGGCTCCATCAAGGCCCTGTCGAACGTCTGCCTGCATCGCGGCCGCGCGCTGCGCACCGAGGGTGGCAAGGTCAACGAGTTGCGCTGTCCCTTCCACGGCTTCTCGTGGGACATCGATGGCAGCAGCAAGTTCATCCCGTGCAAGTGGGACTTCCCGCAGATCGAGCAGGAGCAGTTCGGCCTGCCCGAGGCGCAGGTCGCCTCGTGGAACGGCTTCGTGTTCATCAACCCCGACCCGAACGCACAGTCGCTCGAGAGCTTCTTCGGCACGATGCTGAACGACTGGGAGCGCTGGGACTACACCGACCGCATCATCTACTCGCACTTCGGCGGAATCGTCGACTGCAACTGGAAGGTTGCCGGCGAGGCGTTCATCGAGGGCTTCCACTCCCTGGCGACGCACCCCCAGATGATGGAGTGGCTGGGCGACGAGAACACCCAGTACGACGTCATCGCCGAGGAGAACTGGAACCGGCAGATCGTGCCGCAGGGCGTGCCCAGCCCCACGATCGCCAACCACATGACCGAGCAGGACGTCCTCGACGCCTACTACGAGACGCGTGCCTTCTACACGCAGGGCAAGGGGCGCGACCTCGCGGTGGGCGAGGAGGGCCTGCCACAGGTGCCCGAGGGCTCCACTGCCCGGCGCGAGCTGGCGGCGCAGATGCGCGCCGCCCTCGGCGAGATGTCCGGCGTCGACCAGGACCACTGGACCGACTGCGAGCTGCTCGACGGCATGCAGTACTTCGTGTTCCCGAACTTCTACGTGTTCGCAGGGCCGCGTACCAACGCCGTGTACCGCTTCCGGCCCCTCGGCAATGACCCCGACAAGTGCATCGCCGAGGTGTTCCTGCTCGCGCAGCCGCCCGCCGACGGGTCCCACCCCAAGCCCCCGGCCTGCCGGTGGCTGCAGCCGGGCGAGACTTTCGGCGACATCACGGAGATCGGCCTGCTCGGCCCCGTGTTCGACCAGGACATGGCCAACATGCCGTTCATCCAGCAGGGCCTGAAGTCACTGAAGAAGCCCGGCATCGAGCTCGCTCGCTACCAGGAGAACCGGATCCGGCACTATCACCAGATCCTGGACCGCTGGATCGCGGCCGACTAGCTGCCCGGACGACTAGCTGCCCGGACGACTAGCTGCCCGCACGACTGGCTGCCCGCACGACTGGTGGGTTGTGGTCGAAGATCGGCACGATCTTCGACCACAACCCACCAGTCGTTTCCGGAACGGGTGCGTCCGGATCAGTCGTGGTCGAAGCGCAGCAGGTAGCTGACGCGATCCA
>CAYFLP010000280.1:0-2586 GCA_964344045.1 uncultured Bifidobacteriaceae bacterium | reverse complement strand
GCACAACCTGGTCGACGAGCAGGGAGTTGCCCAGCGACTTGCTCATCTTCTCGCCCGCGGTGGTGACCCACGCGTTGTGCATCCAGTACTGCGCGAATCCGAAGCCGGCCGCGCACGACTGGGCGATCTCGTTCTCGTGATGCGGGAAGATCAGGTCGAGGCCACCGCCGTGGATGTCGAACGTGCCGCCCAGGTACTTCGCCGCCATGGCCGAGCACTCGATATGCCAGCCGGGACGTCCCGGGCCCCAGGGCGTGTTCCATGCCGGCTCGCCGGGCTTGGCGCCCTTCCACATCGCGAAGTCGCGAGGGTCGCGCTTGCCGCGCGCGTCGGAGTCGGCGGACTCGAGCATGTCGTCGGGACGCTGCCCGCTGAGGGAGCCGTATTCGGCGTAGCCGCGCACGTCGAAGTAGACATCGCCGTCGACGGCATAGCCCTTGCCCATGTCGATCAGGCGCTGCATCAGCTCGACCATCTCCGGGATGTGCCCGGTCGCACGGGGCTCGTACGTGGGCGGCTGGCAGCCGAGCACGTCGTAGGCCCGGTTGAAGGCGCGCTCATTGCGCATCGCGACGACCCAGTACGGCACGCCCTCGTCAGCACCCCGGTTGATGATCTTGTCGTCGATGTCCGTGACGTTGCGGACGAACGTGACGTCGAAGCCCCGGGCCGTCAGCCATCGGCGGATGACGTCGAAGGCGACACCGCTGCGGATGTGCCCGATGTGCGGAGGAGCCTGCACCGTGGCTCCGCACAGGTAGATGCCGACCTTGCCCGGCTCGAGGGGGACGAAGTCCCGGACGGCGCGGGTTGCGGTGTCGTGCAGGCGAAGCGTCACCAGGGAAGGCTACCGATGGCCGGGCACCCCTTGTGACACCGCGTCTGGCGGCGTGCTGGGCGTCAGCGGATCAGGCCCACCGTCTTCTGCGGGGTGATTCGAACCACCACGCGCACGTTGTCGGTGCCGTCGTCCATCGTGTAGCGCTCGGCGCCCATGTACTTGTGGGCCAGCCGGTCGATGAGCTCGCGGCCGCCCTCCTCGGTCATGGTGACGGTGCCGCGGATCTCCATGTAGGAGTAAGGGGCCTCGCGGGGATAGATGAGCAGGTCGACCCGAGGATCGCGGACGAGGTTGAGGTGCTTGCGGCGGCCCTTGACGGTCGACACCAAGATGTCGTCGCCGTCGGCCTCGACCCACACGACCGACTGCTGGGGGCTGCCATCGGGCTGGATGGTCGCGATGACGGCGAATTCCCCGTTGGCGATCCAGGCCTTGACCTCTTCGGGTAGTGCGACAGACATGGGTACTCCGTTCGTGGTGTGGGAACTCAAGGTAGACGAGCGATGCTGGCCACGGCGACGGCCGCGACGCCCTCGCCCCGGCCGGTGAGGCCAAGGCCGTCGGTGGTGGTGCCCGAGACGCTTACCGGAGCGCCGATGGCCTGCGACAGCGCTGCCTGGGCCTCGGCCCGGCGGGTGCCGATGCGGGGGCGGTTGCCGATGACCTGCACGGAGCCGTTGCCGATGGCCCAGCCCGCAGCGCGCACGAGCTCGGCGGTGTGCGCGAGGAGGGCGACGCCGGAGGCCGAGGCCCACTCGGGGCGGTCGACGCCGAACACCGAGCCGAGGTCGCCCAGGCCAGCGGCGGCCAGCAGCGCATCGCACAGTGCGTGGGCGGCCACGTCGGCATCGGAGTGCCCCGCCAGGCCCGTCTCGCCCTCCCACAGCAGCCCGGCCAGCCACATCGGCCGGCCTTCGGCGAAGGCATGGACATCGGTGCCGATGCCCACGGCCGGGATCAGCCCGCCAGGCTGGAGCTGCTCAGAGGCCACTGACCGACCTCCGCCGGGCGAGGACGGCCTCGGCAAGGAGCACGTCGAGCGGCCGGGTGACCTTGAAGGCCTCCTCGTGGCCAGCGATCACGGTGACGGGGATGCCGAGCCGCTCGGCCAGGCCCGCGTCGTCGGTGGCCGGGGCATTGAGGTCGGCCTCGGCATGGGAGCGCTGGAGGGCCTCGCGGGTGAAGCCCTGCGGGGTCTGGACGGCACGCAGCACGGCGCGGTCGACCGTGGCGACCACCTCGTCGCGGTCGTCGACCTCCTTCACCGTGTCGACGACCGTCAGGCCCGGCACGACGGCCGGATGGCCATCGCGCACGCAGGCCACCACGGCCGTCACGAGTTCGGTGGGCACGAGGGGACGGGCAGCGTCGTGCACGAGCACGACGTCGACATCGTCCGGCAGCGACAGCAGGGCCCGCGCCACCGAGTCCTGGCGTTCCTCGCCACCGGCCACGACGAGGATGTCGGCGCCGAACTCCAGCTCGGTGAACAGGCCAGCGACCTCGTCGACATTGTCAGCAGGCGCGGCGACCACGACGAGGTCGACCGAGCCCGATGCCGCGAGGGCATGCACGGCATGGACGAGCATGGGCTGGCCAGCCAGCAATCGCAATGCTTTCGGTGCTCCTGGGCCCAGGCGTTCACCCCGGCCGGCGGCCGGAACGAGAGCGGCGGTGCGCCCCATCGACGTCAGGTGTCGTCGGCAGCTAGGAGGCGAGGACCTCGTCGAGGATGGCCTCGGCCT
>CAYFLP010000279.1:0-2613 GCA_964344045.1 uncultured Bifidobacteriaceae bacterium | reverse complement strand
TCGTCGTGCTCGTCGAGTGCCGGGATGCGCCCGGGCGGGTATTCCAGGCCGCTGATGGCGAACGGCGGCGCGAGCAGCTCGAGGTCCCCGCTGGGCGACGACACCGTTACGAAGCGATCGCGCTGCCTCAACTGCTCGTGCTGCCAGACGCCGGCAAGGTCGTTCACGCGCGCGTTCGCGATGCGCCCGGATGCAAGGCCTGCCCGGGCCTCGTCGGCAGTGATCGCGGACAGCCGTGCCCGCACGAGCGCTTCGAGCTCGTCGACGTTCGCGATGCGCTGGGCATTGGTCGCGAAACGCTCGTCGACGCCCAGGGAGGCATCGCCCAGCAGGTGCTCGGCCATGCTGCGCCACTCGCCGTCGCTCTGGACGGCGATGAGGACAGTGCTGCCGTCGCTGAGGGCGTAGGTGCCGTAGGGGGCGATGGCATGGTGCCGACGTCCCGTCCGCGGCGACTGCTTGCCGGAGTAGGCGGTCGCGTAGAGCGGGGCAGAGAGCCACTCGACCAGGGAGTCGAGCATGGCGATCTCGATGGCCGCGCCTTCGCCGGTGCGCTCGCGGCGCACGAGGGCAGCCAGGATCGAGCTGAGCGCGTACATGCCCGAGCAGATGTCGGCGACCGAGAAGCCGACCTTGCTCATCTCCTCGCCGCCCGTCACGGAGAACACACCGGCCTCCGCCTGGATCGCCAGGTCATAGGCCTTGTCGCCGCTGCGCGGGCCGCCCGAGCCGTACCCGGAGATCTCGGCGGCGATGAGCGACGGGTACCGCTCATGCAGCGAGGCCGCATCCACGCCGGAGCGCACGGCGGCCTCAGGCGAGACGTTGTGGATGAAAACGTCGGCGCCTGCGATGAGCGCGTCGAGCAGGGACTTGTCATCGGGATTGCGCATGTCGAGCGCGATCGACTGCTTGCCCCTGTTGGCCCATGCGAAGAACGCGGACTCGCCCGCGACGACGGAGTCGTAGTGACGGGCGAAGTCGCCCTCGGGCCGCTCGACCTTGATCACCGTCGCCCCGAGGTCGGCGAGCTGCCGCGTGGCGAAGGGCGCCGAGATCGCCTGCTCCATCGCCACGACGACGATTCCCTCGAGCGGCGCTGTCACGGTGCGTCCTCCTTGCCGGCAGGGATCCCTGCGACGTCGTGCAGGAACCAGTCGACCAGCTCGCCGCAGTTGGAGCGCAGCCGGTGCTCGTTGATCTCCAGATCCTGCAGCAACTGCCCGCCGGAGGTGTGCTCAGGTATGTGATCCGGGCCGATGCGGACCCAGGATCCGACGACTGCCGTGTCGGCTTCCGGATGGAACTGGGTACCGACGGCGCGGCCACGGCGGAACAGCTGAACCGCCTTGCCGTTGTGGGCAAGGACGTCGACGCCGTCGGGGAGCACGACGCGATCCTCGTGCCACGTGAACCAGGGCCCCGCAGGGATCGGCAGCTGCTCATCGTCGTCGAAGGTGACCAGGCCGATCTCCTGCTCCTCCTCGGGTGCGCGCTCGACATGGCCGCCCAGGGTCTCGGCGAGGAGCTGGCCGCCGAAGCACACGCCCAGGTAGGGGATGTCGCGGGCGACCAGGCTGTCGATGAGGACGACTTCGGGGTCGACCCAGGCACGTGCCCGCGGGTCGTAGGCGTTGGCGAAGGAGCCGAAGGCGATGACCGCGTCGTAGGCGCCGGGGTCGGGATAGTCGGTGTCGGGGTTGCCAGGGTCGGCGAGCACGACGTGGTGGTCGATGGCGTAGCCGCGCTCGCCCAGCAGGGCACCGATCAGTGCCGGTGCCGCTTCCGGCTCGTGGCTGATCAGCAGGACTCGCGCCACTAGATGACCGCTCGGTAGCGGCGAAGCTCCCACTCGCTCACATCGTCGCCCTGGTCGGCGTTCGCCGTGAACTCCTCGAGCTCGCGGCGCTGCATCACCAGGAAGTTCTCCACGAACGTGTCGCCGAAGGTCGCGCGCGTGAAGGGCGAGTCGAAGTTGTCGATCGCACCCGCGATGCCGATGGGAAGGCGTTCCCAGCGCTCGTCGACATGCGGATCGCCTTCGACCTGCGGCATGAGCTCGTAGTCGTTCTCGACGCCGTCGAGGCCGGCTGCCAGGCACGCGGTGAAGACGAGGTACGGGTTGGCGTCGGCGGCGGCCCAGCGCACCTCGAGCCGGTTGCCCGGACCGGCGCCGACGATCGAGCGCACGCCTACCAGCCGGTGATCGAGGCCCCAGGTGACCTGGGTCGGCGAGAAGGAGTAGTCCTGCACGCGCTTGTAGCCGGAGATGGTCGGCGTCATGATCAGCTGGAGCTCCTTGTGGTGCTTCAGCAGGCCCGTCAGGTACTTGCGCATCACCGAGTTTCCGAGCACCGAGTCCTCGTCCGACTGCGCCCAGGCGTTCTTGCCGTCCGTCGTCAGCGACTGGTGCACGTGCATGCCATTGCCGGCCTCGAGCAGGAACGGCTTGGCCATGAAGGTCGTGTTGAGCCCGTGGCGCTTGGCACACAGCCGGACGATGTACTTGAACAGCACGGTGTCGTCGGCCATCTTCATCAACGGCCCGTAGCGCACGTTGATCTCGGTCTGCCCCGGCCCGTACTCGACATTGCACGCCTCGACCTCGATGCC
>CAYFLP010000278.1:0-2614 GCA_964344045.1 uncultured Bifidobacteriaceae bacterium | reverse complement strand
AGCCGGTCGGCCGGCTGCCCTCGCTTGCTCGCCGCGTACTCGAGCACCAGGTACTCGCGCTCCGCCCCCGCAACCGTGCGCTGGACCATGTCGACGTAGCGGCCGACCCCGTGCTGCTCGTGCACGACGAAATCGCCCGGCTTCAGGCTCAGCGGGTCGATGGCCCTGCGGCGGCGCGAGGGAAGGCGCCGCATGTCCTTGGTGGACGACCGCTGGCCTGCGATGTCGGTCTCGGTGATGACGACCAGCGAGCTGTCGTCCATGGCGAAGCCATGCTGCAGCCGGCCGCGGACAACTGTGGCGATGCCCGGTGCCGGCGGCTCCTCCAGCGAAGGCACGACGGCGACCGGTACCTGCGCATCGGCGAGCTCCTCGACCAGGCGCTCGACCGAGCCCTTGCCCTCTGCGATGACCGCGACCGCTGCACCCGCGGACGTCCAGGAGCCGATGTCCCCGATGGCCGCCGCTGAATCGCCGCGGTACCCGTCCAGCTCGGTTGCGCCGATCCGCAGGGTGCTGTCGCCAGCGACGTCGTCGAGTTCCTCGTCCGAGGTGAGCGGGGTCAGCTGCCACCAGTCGCATGCACGCATGCGCGCGACATCCCTGACCGCATCGAGGTCGCGATAGCTCGCAGCCCCGAGATCGATGGGGATGTCATTGCCGACGGTGGCGTTGTGCCAGGAGGCCATGAGGAATTCCTCCGCCGTGCGCACGACGTCATGCGCGCGGCGGCGCACGCGCTCGGGATCCAGCACGATCACGCGAGCGCCCTCGGCCGCCAGCTCGACGGGCAGCACCATGTCGCCTGCGAGCACCGGCGCCAGGGACTCCATGCCTTCCACCGACTGCCCGTTCGCGATGCGATCGCACATGTCGGTCAGCTCCGGCGCCGCTGCCGCGAGCTGCGCCGCCTTGCCCCGCACCTCGTCGGTGAGCAGCAGCTCGCGCACGGCCGGGGCCCAGATCCCCTCGGGCGCGTTCTCCAGGGATCGCTGGTCGGCGACCGCGAAGGTGCGCACCTCCTCGACCGTGTCACCCCACAGCTCGACGCGCAGGGCATGCTCCTCGGTGGGCGGGAAGACATCGAGGATGCCGCCGCGCACCGCGACCTGGCCGCGTCGCTCGACGAGGTCGACGCGCTCGTAGCCCAGGCCCACCAGCCTCGCCACGACGTCAGACAGCGAGATGTCGTCGCCCACGGCGATGCGCACGGGCTCGACCTGGCCGATGCCCGCGATGACCGGCTGCACGAAGGCGCGCACCGATGCCACGACGACGTCGAGCGGCTGGGTGCGCGGATCGCTCGAATCCGGCGAGGCAAGCCGCCGGAGTACCGCGACGCGACGGCCGACCGTGTCGGTCGAGGGCGACAGGCGCTCGTGCGGAAGGGTCTCCCACGACGGGAAGACCGCGGACCGCACGCCTGGCACCAGCTCGGGCAGGACAGAGTGGAGGTCCTCGGCCTCACGGCCGGTCGCGGTGATGACGAACGCCGTGCGACCCTCGCGCATGCTGGCCACGAGTTCGGCAACGAGCAGTGGCTGCAGCGAGGCGGGCGCCTCGACGCTCGCACCGGACGAGATCGCCGCGGCTCGCCTGAACTCGGCACAGCTCGCATCGCGGTCGAGGGCGGACCGCAGGCCGACCAGGCTCACGATGCGGCAGCCTCCCGCAGTGCTGCCCTCAGGTCGTCGGCGATGGCCGGATGGCTCACCATCAGGTCGGTCACGTACGGAGGCATGGCGTTGAAGGTCACGGGTGCCCCGTCGAGGTGCGAGGCGACCAGGCCGTAGTGGTGCGCGACGCCATACGGAGCGGCGACGTCCCACTCGAAGAAGCCGGTGTCGTGCACGTAGGCCTCGGCACGACCGCAGATGATCTCGTTGACCTTGGCGCCGACCGAGCCCACGTCGATGATCTCGACGCCTCGATCGCTGATGCCGGCGGCCGCCAGGCGCTCGGCCAGGATCTCGACAGTGCGCGGCAACGTGGCCGGCGGACGGCTGCGCGAGGCGACCACCCGGATCGGACGATCAGCGGGAAGCGGCGCCGGGGCTGCGTCCGCGTCGAGGACGGTGCGGGTAAGTCCCTGGGCGGGCAGGTCGACAGTTGCTGCGCTGATCGCCGCGCGTGCCGGCTGCCACAAGGCGATGTGCACGGCGAAGTCGGGCCGGCCCTGCCCGTACTCGAAGGTCCCGTCGAGCGGGTCGACGATCCATACGCGCTCTGCCTCGAGCCGCGCGGCATCGTCCTTGCCTTCCTCGCTGAGCACGGCATCGTCCGGACGGACCTCGGCCAGGGCCGCGACGATCAGCTCGTGCGCCTGGCGGTCGCCCTCCTTGCGCAGGCGATTGGCATCGTCCTTGTCGTCGATAGGCCCGAAGCCCGCCCGCAGCTCCAGGAGCAACTGCCCCGCTCGCTGTGCGATCTCACGGGAGACCTCTGCGTCCGATGCCTGCGAGCTAGCCACTGACCCCATGCCCCCATCCTCCCAACCCTCAGATTTGACCCCACTCCTGGGTCAATTGGACCCCGAGGGCCCCTGCACACGGCGTGTCATGCGAATTGACCCAGGAGTGGGGTCAAATCTGAGGGGGTCAGGAGTTGAACTGGT
>CAYFLP010000277.1:0-2645 GCA_964344045.1 uncultured Bifidobacteriaceae bacterium | reverse complement strand
TGGGCCTGGCACTGGGCGTCAGCGCGGCGTCGGCCTGGTTCCGCCAGACGAGGATCCGCCGGCGGTTCGAGTACGCGAGCGGCGTCGTCTTCCTTGCCCTGGCTGCCCGGGTCGCAGTCTCGACTCGCTAGTCGAAAGCGGAATCCCCCGCCTACGCGTCACGCCGCAGGGCGTCCATGGCACGTAGACGAGGGATTCGCGGCTGAGCCGCAGGCGCAGCGTCCGGCTAGCCGCGCAAGGCCTTCGCCAGCTCACGGAAGTCGTTCACCAGCAGGTCCATGTCGGCATCCGTGTGCATGAGCGAGACGAGCCACTGCTCGTCGAGCCCGGGCGGGGTGAGCACTCCGCGGTTGACGCCCCACAGCCAGCCGAGCTCGGCAGCGCCGAAATCGGTGCGCTTGTAGTCGCGGTAGTTGCGGATGGGCGCAGACGACCAGGTGACCGCACCCTTCAGGCCGAGGCCGACCGTGTGCGCCGGCAGCTCGAACTCCTCGATGATGGCGTCGAGGCTCTGCAGCGCATGGATGTTGCGGGCTTCAGCCGCATCCAGGGCATCGTGCGTGCAGATCTCGTCGACGGCGCGAGCGGCAGCCATCACGAGCGGGTTGCCGTTGTAGGTGCCGAAGTGCGGCATGCGGTTGTCGATGACGGTCTGCATGACCTCTTCACGCCCGCCGAAGGCCGCCAGCGGCAGGCCGCCGCCGATGCTCTTCGCCAGGGTGACGAGGTCAGGAGTGACGCCCAGGCGCTGCGATGCGCCCGCGTAGCCGGCGGTGAGGCCGGTCTTGACCTCGTCGAACACGAGCACGACGCCGTGGTCGTCACAGGCCTTGCGCACGGCAGCGAGGTAGCCGGCATCGGGAAGTGCGATGCCGATGTTCTCCATGACGGGCTCCATGACGACAGCCGCGATCGTGGAGGCGTGCTTGGCGAGGACTGCCTCGAGCTTGGCGATGTCGTTGTAGGGAACGACGTGGACTTCACCCGCAACGACCTCGGACGGAACGACCGGGGTGGGATTGTCCTCAGGGCCTGCATCGGCAAGTGCCGGCTTCACGGACACCTGCAGCGGGTCGTAGCCGCCGTGGTACCCGCCCTCGAGCTTGACGATGCCCTCACGGCCGGTGAAGGCGCGGGCCGTGCGGATCGCGTACATCAAGGACTCTGTCCCGGAGTTCGTGAAGCGGATCTTGTCGAGCCCGAAGCGCTTCTGGAACAGCTCGGCCACCGACGTGGCCGAGGGCGACGGGGTCACGAACAAGGTGCCCGTCTCGAGGGCATGCTGGACTGCCTTCACGACTGCAGGGTTGAGATGGCCGACCATCATCGCGCCGAAGCCCATCGACAGGTCGAGCAGCTTGCGGCCGTCGACGTCCCAGACGTAGGCGCCCTTCGCGGACTCGATGGAGATGGGGTACGGATCCCAGTGCTGGAAGGAGGAGGTCACGCCCAGCGGGAGCGACTTGGACGCCTGCACGTTGTGCGCGCCGGACTTGGGCGTCGACGCTGCGAAGCGATCCCATTCGGCCGCGAGCAGCTTCTCGACCTTGGCGGCATCGAGGGGCTTGTGGCTCGCGGGCAGGAAGCGCCAGGTGTGCGGATCATTCGGGGGGATGGCTGACGAGTGGCTAGCCATGGATATCACTCCGATTCGAGGCGGGCGACTCCCGCCAATCGCACGACTCTAACCCGTTGCGGCTGAGACCACGTCCCGATAGCGCTCCAAGGCGTACTGCCATTCACGCCTGGCCTGGCCGAGTCGGCGAGGATCCAGGTAGGCGTCATCGGGTGCCTGCGACCGTGCGACGGGGTCGGCCAGGCGCATGTAGGCGTGGGCCAGCAGGTGCGTGAGGAGGTGGATGCCAGCCTCGCGCGCCATGGCAAGGCGAATGGGCGCCGCGCCTGCCTTGGGCTCGAGCAGTGCTCCCGTGGCCACCGGCTGCATCTGCTGCATGGCCGATCGTGCCTCGATGATGCCCGCATCGAGGTCGGTCTCGTCAGCGCCCTGCTCGACTCCCCGCCACAGCCGGTCGAGTGCAGCGGCAAGCCTGTCGACGATCGCGGGTGCGTCATCGCTGCGCCAGGTGGGGATGGCAAAGGCGACCACCAGCGAGAGCAGTGCACCCGCGATGGCCGCGGCAATGCGGATGAGGAAGAGGTTCTCGCCCGGATTGATGGCGTAGTCGAGGACGAGTACCGAGCCGGCCAGGCCGAAGCTCGCAATCGCGTAGTTGCCGAAGAACCACCGGTACGTGATGGCCAGCAAGGCCGCAAGCGCGCCGATGATCACCAGGTCCGAAGCTCCGGAGGCCAAGAGCACGGCCGGCACTGCGATGACCGCAAGGAGATTGCCGAGGGTGCGATTGAGCCCGCGGATGACGGTGAACGTCCAGTCCGGCTTCAAGGTGAACACCACGGTGAGCGGCAGCCAGAACGAATGGTTGACCGGGATCAGCAGGCTGATCGTCTCGGCGACGAGCAGTCCGACGGCCATGCGCAGGCCATTGCGCGACAGGTGCCCGGAAGGCAGGAAGGAGCCCAGGAATGCGCGCAGGCCGACGCGCGGACGCGGGGGCCTGGGCCTGGCGAGCAGGTGCAGTGCACTCGTCGCGGCGGGCCCGCCGGAGCGCACGGTGTCGATCGCA
>CAYFLP010000276.1:0-2672 GCA_964344045.1 uncultured Bifidobacteriaceae bacterium | reverse complement strand
GCGGGCGGCTGATCGGGACGATGCTCGGGAGTTAAGTAGCGGGCCAGGCGGGTGGGCCAGCGATGCGTAGGGGCGGGCCCGCAGGCCCGCCCCTACGCGTGGGAACTAGACCTCGTCGCTGGAGGTGCCGCAGCAGCAGCAGGAGGAACAGCTGCAGCTGGCACCCGCGACGGCCTCGAGCTCGCTCTCGGCCATGGCGCCCGACGGGCGCGGGGGCAGCGAGACCACGTAGGTGGCATCGGTGCCCTTGCCCTCGATGTGCCAGTCGCCGACGTTGGCGTCGGCGTCCTCGACGACCTTGATGTTGAAGCCGGCGAGGGTGATCGGCTGGCCGCCGACGGTGTCAACGCCCATGTCGTGAAGAGCGGCCTTGGGGTCGTTCAGCAGCTCGGACTTGTAGGCATCGTCCGACCAGGCGCGGGCGATGATCTTGTACCAGGCGTCGGAGACGTCCTGGAGGGAACCGGGGTTCGACATGCTCTCTCCATTCGATGGGTGTGTGATGCGGGTTCGTTCGGGCCGTTCGGGCCGTTCGGTTCGTGCGGTTCGTGCGGGTCGTGCAGATGGTGAAGCGCGGCGCGAGCTGCTAGATCTCCGAGGTCGACGTGCCGCAGCAGCAGCTCGTCGAGCAGCACGAACCGGCGCCGGCGACGGCCTCGAGCTCGCTCTCGGCCATGGCGCCCGAGGGACGCTGGGGCAGCGACACCACGTAGGTGGCGCTGGCGCCCTTGCCCTCGACATGCCAGTCGCCGATGGCCGCATCAGGGGTCTCGACGACCTTGATGTTGAAGCCGGCGAGGGTGATGGGCTTGCCTCCGACCGTGTCGACGCCCATCTCGTGCAGGGCGGTCTTGGGGTCGTTCAGCAGCTCGGACTTGTAGGCATCGTCCGACCAGGCGCGGGCGATGATCTTGTACCAGGCGTCGGAGACGTCCTGATGCGAATCGGGTGCAGGCATCTGCGCTCCTAGATCTCCGAGGTCGACGTGCCGCAGCAGCAGCAGCTCGAGGAGCAGCAGCACCCGGCGCCGGCGACCGACTCGAGGTCGGAGTCGCTCATGGAGCCCGACGGCTTCGGCGGCAGCGAGACGATGACGGTGGCGTCCATGCCCTTGCCGACCATGTGCCAGTCGCCTGCAGTCGCGTTGGGATCCTCGACGACCTTGATGTTGAAGCCGGCCATGGTCACGGCCTGGCCACCGATCGTGTCGACGCCCATCTCCTGCAGCGCGGCCTTGGGGTCCTTGAGCAGCTCTTCCTTGTATGCCTCGTCAGACCACGCGCGAGCGACGATCTTGTACCAGGCGTCGTGTACTTCCTGCATGCTTCCTCCTGTTGCGTAGCCGAGGCCGGGCGGCCTGAGGCTGACACCGGACCGGTTGGCCCGGTGTGAATCATGGGGCCGGTGTGGCCTGACGGTCAATCGCTTCGCCATGCCAGTCGCGAGCCAGTCCGCTCACCAATGGCACGACCTCCTCCCGGAACCTTGCCATCTGCTCGATGAGCTCGTGGTCGTCGACCAGGCCCCACGGCAGGTGCCAGACCAGGAACTCGGTGTCGACGGCATCGAGTGTCGCAAGGCGCTTGGCAATGTGCTCCGGCGGCCCTGCGATGGCAAGGCCCGTGCGCAGCAGCCAGGCGGCCGCCGACTCGCCCGGGAGGGCATCGTCGAGGTAGCCGAAACTGCGGTACCACCTCTCCCAGATGCCGTCGAGCAGCTCGTGCACCCGCTCCTCCTCGCGCCCGGGCTCGCAGATCACGATGTACCGGATGACCGCAGTGCGGTCGCCGAGGTCGATGTCGTGGCCGAAGGCCCGTGCCTGCTCGTGGTACTCGCGGATCAGGCGCACGGCATCGTCGTCCGGCGCCGTCATGATCACCGGGGTCACGCCGTGCGCTGCGCACCAGTGCACGGTCTTGGGGCTCGCGGAGTTGGCCATGAACACCCGGGGGTGCGGCTTGGTGAAGGGCGATGGCACCACGCTGACGCCCACGATGCGACCCTCGTCGTCCACTTCGCCCGGGACGCCGGCCTCGCGCGTGACCTCGACGGGCCCCCAGCCTTCGATCCCCGGCTCGAAGGGGTAGGGCGCCTCGAAGTGCGGGCTGCGGTACTGCAGCAGGTCGCTCGTCCAGGCCTCCTGCATGATGCGGAAGTGCTCCTGCAGGAGCTTGCGGTTGAGGTCGTCGACCCGGGGATCGGTGCGGGAGAGCGGCGGCGCGCCGAACTTCTGGCCGAGCGTGCCCACCCAGCGGGCCTGGTAGCCGCGTGCCATGCCGACGAAGAACCGGCCTTGGAGCATGTGGTCGAGCATCGCGCACTGCTCGGCGAGTCGGATCGGGTCGTGGGTGCCGACCACGTAGCCGAGCTGGCCGTGATGCAGGCGGGTGGTGCGGGACCCTAGGTACAGGTTGTACAGGCCGGGATCGGGCGAGATCTCCATTCCCTCGGAGTGGAAATGGTGCTCGGTATGGCTCAGGCCCCAGTAGCCGAGCTCATCAGCGGCCACCGCGAGCTCGACGAGCCGGTCCAGGGTGCGCTGGAAGGCGGCGGCATTGCGCCCGATGGGGCGTAGCGACGCCTGTTCCTCGGGTGTCCCCATGCTGGGGTACGCCTGCAGAAGCACCTTCATCCGACCGGCCTGGCGGCCTCGCCCTCCTTCGCGCCGAAAC
>CAYFLP010000275.1:0-2715 GCA_964344045.1 uncultured Bifidobacteriaceae bacterium | reverse complement strand
CCATCACTCTCAGGTATTAGGACGTCCAACGAGCGATAGTCTCGCCCCGTGACGTCTCAGATGATCATTCGCGCCGTGGTCGGAATCCTCATCACCGTCGTGATCCTGGCCTTCGCCGGCAAGCGGCTGTGGTTCCTGGTCACGCTGGCCCGCTCGGGCAAGCCGGCCACCGGACGCCTCGTCGACCCCACCGCACGCGTCACGGCCGAGGCCACCGAGGTGCTCGGGCAGAAGAAGCTGCTGAAGTGGACAGTCCCCGGCATCGCCCACGTGTTCGCCTTCTGGGGCTTCCTCGTTCTGGGCCTGACGATCCTCGAGGCCTACGGTGCGCTGTTCGTCAGCGACTTCGGCGTGCCGGTCATCGGCGGCTGGCCGATCATCGGCTTCCTGGAGGATCTCTTCGGCCTGCTGGTGCTCGTCGGCATCATCATCTTCGCGATCATCCGGCTCACCAACAACCCGGCGAGCGAGGGCCGCAAGTCGCGCTTCTTCGGCTCGCACACCAAGGGCGCCTGGCTGATCTTGTTCATGATCTTCAACGTCGTGTGGACGCTCTTCCTCTACCGCGGCGCACAGGCGGCCCTCGGCAACCTGCCCTTCGAGTCCGGTGCCTTCTTCTCGGACTGGATCGGCTCGCTGATGAGCGGCTTGAGCGAGGGCACCCTGGAGTGGATCGAGACGATCGGCATCTGGCTGCAGATCTTCGTCATCGTGCTGTTCCTGCTGATCGTGCTGAACTCCAAGCACCTGCACATCGGTGCCGCGCCGGTAAACGTGTACACCAGCCGTCGCCCGAACGCACTCGGTCCGCTGCTTCCGATCATGTACGACGGCAAGCCGGTCAACTTCGAGGATCCCCCGGACGATGCCACCTTCGGCAAGGGCCACATCGCCGACTTCACGTGGAAGAACTACGTCGACTTCATGGCCTGCACCGAGTGCGGCCGCTGCCAGTCGCAGTGCCCCGCGTGGAACACCGAGAAGCCGCTGTCGCCCAAGCTCATGATCATGGACCTGCGCGACACGATGTTCGCCCAGGCCCCGTACCTGATGGCCGCCAAGGGAGCGCATCCCGGCCTCGGCGAGTTCGACGAGAAGGCACTCGAGGGCTTGTCCCCCGAGGTTCGCGAGGAGGTCGAGCGCCCGTTCATCGGGCCGCGCGAGGGCTCCGAGCACTCGGCGGACGACGGCTATACGTTCGACGGCCATCGCACGGCCGGCGCCGAGCTGCCGATCATCAGCGAGGAGGCACTCTGGTCGTGCACCACATGCGGCGCCTGCGTGAACCAGTGCCCGGTCGACATCGAGCACATCGACCACTTCGTCGACATGCGCCGCAACCAGGTCATGATCGCCACCGAGTTCCCGACCGAGCTCAACGGCCTGTTCAAGAACCTCGAGTCCAAGGGCAACCCGTGGGGCATGAACGCCTCCGGTCGCAACGACTGGATCTCGGAGGTCGACTTCGAGGTCCGCGTGTTCGGCATGGACGGCGAGGACGAGATCCCCGCTGACGTCGAGTACCTGTTCTGGGTCGGCTGCGCCGGCGCCTACGAGGACCGCGCGAAGCGCACCACCAAGGCCGTCGCCGAGCTCCTCACCATCGCCGGCGTGCAGTTCATGGTGCTCGGCGAAGGCGAGACCTGCACCGGCGATCCGGCCCGCCGCGCCGGCAACGAGTTCCTCTTCCAGATGCAGGCGATGCAGAACGTCGAGGTGCTCAACGAGATCAAGGCCAAGAAGATCGTCGTCACCTGCCCGCACTGCCTGAACACCCTCGGCCGCGAGTACCCGCAGAACGGCGGCAACTACGAGGTCGTCCATCACAGCGAGCTGCTCAACGACCTGGTGAAGGCAGGCAAGCTCACGCCGGTGACCTCCGGAGCGGAGTCGGTGGCCGGGCAGAAGATCACGTACCACGATCCGTGCTACCTCGGCCGCCACAACAAGGTCTACGCCCCGCCGCGCGAGCTCATCGACGCCACGGGCGCCCAGCGCGTGGAGATGGAGCGCCACGGCGACAAGTCGTTCTGCTGCGGCGCCGGCGGTGCGCGCATGTGGATGGAGGAGACCATCGGCACGCGCATCAACCAGAACCGCGGCGACGAGGCCATCGCCACGGGAGCCAGCAAGGTTGCCGTTGCCTGCCCGTTCTGCTCGGTGATGCTCAACGATGCGGTCACCAGCCGCGGCAAGGCCGAGGAGGTCGAGGTTCTCGACATCGCAACGCTGATGCTGCAGAGCGCCAAGAAGGGCTAGTCAGTCCAGCGCCGGACGGCGGAACTGCCTACACGACAGTGACGCCTGCCGCGCGCATCTCGTCGAGGGCCGCACGGGTCGAATCCGGTGCCACCCCAGCGGTCAGGTCGGCGAGCAGGCGCACCGTGAATCCCTCGCGCACGGCATCCAGGGCCGTGGCACGGACGCAGTAGTCGGTAGCGATCCCGACGACATCGACATCTGTCGTTCCCGCAGTGCGCAGCAGATCGGCCAGGTGCTTGCCGTGGGATTCGCCCTCGAAACCGCTGTAGGCAGCGGCGAACTGACCCTTGGACACCACGACATCCACCTGCTCGAGGAACGGTGCATGACGGTCGAGCTCGGCACGGTACAAAGCGCCATCGGTCTCTGCGACGCAGTGCACCGGCCAGCTGCTGGCATAGTCCGGCGTTGCCGAGAAGTGCAGGCCCGGGTCCATGTGCCAGTCGCGGGTCG
>CAYFLP010000274.1:0-2724 GCA_964344045.1 uncultured Bifidobacteriaceae bacterium | reverse complement strand
ACGAGACCACGACGCCCGTGGGCAGGTGGGTGATGCGCACGGCCGAGTCGGTCGTGTTGACGCTCTGGCCGCCCGGGCCCGAGGAGCGGTAGACGTCGATGCGAAGGTCGTTGGGGTCGATGACGACGTCGACGTCCTCCGCCTCGGGCAGCACGAGCACGCCCGCGGCCGAGGTGTGGATGCGACCCTGGGACTCGGTGACGGGAACGCGCTGGACCCGATGGACCCCGCCCTCGAACTTCAGGCGGGCGTACGGGGCATCGCCGGGCTCGGGCACGCCCTTCGCCTTCACGGCGATCGAGATGTCCTTGTAGCCGCCGAGGTCGCTGTCGACTGCGTCGATGACCTGCGTCGACCAGCCCCTGCGCTCGGCATAGCGCATGTACATGCGCACGAGGTCCCCCGCGAAGAGCGCGGACTCCTCGCCGCCCTCGCCGGCCTTGACCTCGACGATGACGTCCTTGTCGTCCATGGGGTCGCGCGGCAGCAGCAGCGTGCGCAGCTTCTCGGCAGCAGACTCGGTGCGCTCCTGCAGCACCACGACCTCGGCGGCGAAGGAGTCATCGAGATCTGCGAGCTCGGTGGCTGCTACCAGGTCCTCGGACGAGGTGAGCCAGTCGCGGTACGCACCGATGATGGGCCGCAGTTCGGCATAGCGGCGTCCGAGCTTGCGCGCCAGCGCCTGGTCGGCATGGACCTCGGGCTCGGCCAGCTGACGCTCGACCTCGGCATACTCCGCCATGAGGTCAGCGCAGGACTCGAACATCGATGGTCCCCTCTCGGAACGGGCCTTCGAGCCAACGGTCGGCCCAGGAAAAAACTCCGGGCGCCGGTCGGGGACCGACCGCGCGACGGGGGAGACACGCGGCCGGTCCCGGGCCGGCGCCCGGGAGACTGGTTACTTGCTCTTCTTGCCGTACCGATTCTCGAACTTCGCGACGCGGCCGCCGGTGTCGAGGATCTTCTGCTTGCCGGTGTAGAAGGGATGGCACTGGGAGCAGACTTCGACGTGGATCACGCCGTTCTTCGCCGTGCTGCGGGTCACGAACGTCGTTCCGCACGAGCAGGACACCGTGGTCTCTGCGTACTGCGGATGGATATCAGCCTTCATGTCTGTCCTCTCAGTGTGCCCCGGGTCGGCTCCCCGGCTGGGGCCCGTGAACCGGAACTCGGCAAGTATGCCATGCCTAACCTGATGCCCCAAACCGGGCTGGGGGCGGCTTCGGCGAGCCCTCAGTCGTCGTCGCCGGCTCCCCCGCCGGCCATCGGCGTGGTCTTTTGCACCTGCAGCAAGAACTCGTAGTTCGTCTTGGTCTCGCGGAGCTTGCTGAGCAGGAGCTCGATGGACTGCTGCTGGTCGAGTGCATGGAGCACGCGACGAAGCTTCCACACGATCTTCAGCTCCTCGTTCGACATGAGCAGCTCTTCCTTGCGGGTGCCCGACGCATCGACGTCTACCGCGGGGAAGACGCGCTTGTCGGCGAGGCGCCGGTCGAGCTTGAGCTCCATGTTGCCGGTGCCCTTGAACTCCTCGAAGATGACCTCGTCCATGCGCGAGCCCGTCTCGACCAGTGCCGAGGCGATGATCGTCAGCGACCCGCCGTTCTCGATGTTGCGCGCAGCGCCGAAGAACTTCTTGGGCGGGTAGAGCGCAGCGGAGTCGACGCCGCCGGAGAGGATGCGGCCCGAGGCGGGCGCTGCCAGGTTGTACGCGCGGCCGAGGCGGGTGATCGAGTCGAGCAGCACGACGACGTCGCGGCCCAGCTCGACCAGGCGCTTGGCGCGTTCGATCGACAGCTCCGCGATGGTGGTGTGATCCTCCGCCGGCCGGTCGAAGGTCGAGGCGATGACCTCGCCCTTCACCGAGCGCTGCATGTCGGTGACTTCCTCGGGACGCTCGTCGACGAGGACGACCATGAGGTGGACCTCAGGGTTGTTCGTGGTGATGGCGTTGGCGATCGCCTGCATCACCATCGTCTTGCCGGCCTTCGGTGGCGAGACGATCAGGCCACGCTGGCCCTTGCCGATCGGCGAGACGAGGTCGATGACTCGCGTGGTCAGGTTGCCCGGCTCGGTCTCCAGCCGCAGGCGGTCCTGCGGGTACAGGGGGGTGAGCTTGGCGAACTCGGGACGGTTGCGCATCTGCTCGGGCTCCGCGCCGTTGATCGAATCGATGCGCACGAGCGGGTTGAACTTCTCCTTGCGATCGCCGTCCCGCACCTGCTTGACGACGCCGGTGACGGCATCGCCCTTGCGCAGGCCGGACTTGCGCACCATCGACAACGACACGTACACGTCGTTGGGGCTGGGCAGGTATCCGGCAGTGCGGACGAAGGCGTAGTTGTCGAGGATGTCGAGGATGCCGGCGACGGGGACGAGAACGTCGTCCTCGCCGATCTCGGGCTCGACGTCGCTGTAGCCGCCACCGCCGCGCTGGCGGTCACGGCGGTCACGGAAGCGATCACGCCCGCGGCGACGGCGGCGGCTGTTGCCATCACCGTCGAAGTCACGGTCACGGTCTCCCCCGCCGCTGCGGTCGCCGCGGTCGTTACGGTCGCCACGGTCCCCGCGGTCACCCCGGTCGTTACGGTCGCCGCGGTCACCACGGTCGTTACGGTCACCACGGTCGTTACGGTCACCCCGGTCGCCACGGTCACCACGGTCACCACGGTCACCACGGTCATTGCGGTCACCGCGGTCGCCGCGGTCCTGCCGGGCCGGTGC
>CAYFLP010000273.1:0-2731 GCA_964344045.1 uncultured Bifidobacteriaceae bacterium | reverse complement strand
GAGGACACCGCCCCCGCGTTCGACCCGACGGTGTATCCCGAGCCGGAGCACGTCACCGCACCCCTGGATGAGCGGCCCGAGGGCGGCCTGGGCATCATGCTCGCCCGTCGCGGGGTCTATGAGATGACCTACGAGCGCAAGTCAGGCAGGAACCGGGTGGAGTTGCGCACGGCGGCGCACCCGCTACACGACGATCAAGGGGAGACCGCGTGAACGTAGTCATCGTCCATGCGCCGGAGACGGATCCGCATGCCCTCGCACGAGCGGTCGAGGCCGCCGGCCTGGCCTGCGAGGCGATCGTCACGGCCGACGCCGCACGCGATGCCGAGCTCGCCAAGGCCGAGGTGCTGCTCGTGGATGCCTGGCACTCGCCCGACGAGGTGCGCGAGCTGTGCCGGCGCAGTGGCAATGCTCCCCCGGTCATCGTCGCGTTCGACGGCGACCAGTCCATGCTCGGCATGCATGCAGCCGAGCACACGAACCACTTCATCGTCATGCCCGCATCGCCCGTACTGGTCGAGAATGCCGTGCTCAACGCGGCCCAGGCCCACCGGCTCCAACTGCTCGACATCGGCGAGCACGAGCGCGAGCGCCGGGCGAAGATCGACGCCGACGTCCAGACGGCCCGCAACATCCAGGCGGGCTTCCTGCCCCACTCGCTGCCCGAGGTTGACGGCTACACGATGGCTGCCTTCCTGCAACCGGCCCGCGAGGTCGCGGGCGACTTCTACGACGCCTTCCCCGGCGCCTACGGGCGTCGGGTTGCGTTCAGCGTCTCGGACATCTGCGATAAGGGCGTCGGCGCAGCCTTGTTCATGGCCATCTTCCGTACCCTCTACCGCTCGCTCATGACTGGGCAGTCTGGGTCGCTGGCCTGGCTGCCCACCGGCTCGATCTCTGGCATCACGGCTCCCGGGGTCGTCGACGAGATGGACGACGAGCCTGAAGACCCGTTCGGAGACATCGTCGCCCGAGCGCGGCACGGCATCAGCACAGGTGCCGGGCTGCTGCAACATGCGGTCTTCGGGACGAACGAGTACATCCTGCGCAACCACGGCCTCGACGCCTACTTCTCGACCACCTTCTTCGGACTCCTGGATCCCGAGTCGGGCTACTTCCACTACGTCAACGCCGGGCACAACCCGCCCATCCTCATCCGCGCGGACGGCACGATGCTGATGCTCGAGCCCACCGGCCCTGCAGTCGGCATCCTCGAGGATGCGACGTTCGACGTCCACGAGCAGCGCCTGGACCCAGGCGACAGCCTGCTCGTGTACAGCGACGGCGCTCCCGAGGCCAAGAACGAACAGGGCGAGTTCTTCACCAGGGATCGGCTCCTCGACGTTGCCCGGCGCCCCGGCGACTCGGCGAGCGAGCTCGTCACGAGGGTCGTCGACGCCCTCCGGCGCCACATGGGCAGCGCAGACCCCTACGACGACATCACTATCCTCACCCTGTGCAGGAACAAGGAGTAGCCCAGGCGCGCAGCGAGCACGAGTTCCGGGGGCTCGTGCGCTGGATCTGGCCGTACGTGCGCCCGTCGAAGATGGTCCTGGCGATCACGATCGTCGGCATGCTGAGCACGCTGGCCATCGGAGCCGTCATCCCGCTCCAGGTCGAGGACATCCTCCATCGCGGCGAGTGGGACCCAGGGGCGCTGCTGATCCTTGTCGTCCTGATCGTCGCCATGCTCGTGATCTCCCACCTGACCCACAGCGGAGCCCATCGCGTCTCGCTGGAGGCAGCTGCCCGCCTGCGCAATCGCGTCTACGCGGGCCTGCTTACCTCACCTGCCCTGTTCATGCGCGGCCTGGGGCGCAGTTCCGTCGTGGCGCGCCACACCCTCGACGTCGACAACGTCGCGGAGGCCGCAGAGGAGACCCTCGCAAGCGGCGTGCCCGGCGTACTGCGGATCTTCATCAGCCTCTACCTGCTGTGGACTCTCGAGCCTGGCGCTGCCTATGTCATGGTGATTGCCTCGGTCGTCTTCCTGATCGTGCGCAGCCGCGTGGGAAGGGGGCTGCTCGCAGCCGACGCGGCGCGGCTGGAGAGCGCGACCCAGCTTGGCCAGTCGGTCGACGAGACCGTCACCGGGGCCGTTGCGATGCGCGGCCTGCGACTGTTCGGCTGGAGCCAGCACCGGTTCGCCCACCGGGTCGAGAACCTCGAGCACAAATCCCACGCCCAGGGCCGCAAGGTGATCCAGATGATCACGGGCGCGCACGTAGCGGGCCTGCTCGGCCTCCTCGGGGTCGTCGTCACGGCAACCATCGGCGGTCACGACAACATGGCAGCGGCCGCCGCTGCCCTGCTGTACGTCGAGGCCGTCGTGGCGGGCCTCGAGGCGCTTCCGCCGTGGATCCGGGCCGTGCACCTGGCCGTTGCCAGCCAGCGGCGCATCGACGAGATCATCGCCCCCGCCGCCGACGATGCCGCCGAGTCCGTCACGGACCTGGCAACGAAGCTGCCCGATGGCTATCCCGAGTCCGCGAAGGCGGCCATCGACGGCAAGGGCTGCCTGATCGGCCTTGTCGTGCCCAATGACATCGATGTCGATTCCGCATTGACGTCCCTCACGCAGGCCTACGGCGGTGTGCACGTGCCCGCCGATACGGTCGCGATCGACGCGTCCCCGGCGGAGTACCTTCGGGCCGCTCAACCGGGCATGGATGACCAGGCAATCGTCGCCGCACTCGAGCAGTCCGGTCTCGCGCGACTGGCCGCCGCTCCG
>CAYFLP010000272.1:0-2753 GCA_964344045.1 uncultured Bifidobacteriaceae bacterium | reverse complement strand
GTCGGTGTCGCTGCAGGAGGTCACGTCGGCCACGGGAGGCCCGATTGCGGAACTGCCGGCTGCCGAAGTGTCGATTCCCGTACTGTCGACTGCGGGCGTGAGAGGCCGGCCGAGCCGGTCGCGCGGGCGTGGTGCGGGAGGCTCAGGCGCGGCCATGGACCGTGTCGAGCCAGGTCATGAGCGTGCGCTGGAACTCCGCGGGCTTCTCCTCGTGCACGAAGTGCCCGCAGTCGATGTCCACGCGCGCATACTCGCCCCGCACGTATTCGGCAGTTCCCTCGGCCGACGTCGGCAGGATCATCGGATCGCCTGTTGCATGGATGTGCAGGACGGACTGCCGAAGCGGTGCCTCCATCAGCGACATGTAGGCATGGCCGTCGGGGCGCAGTGCCGAGCGCACGGCCCAGCGGTGGTACTCGATGGCAGTGTGCGCCGTGGGCCATCGCAGGAAGGCGCACTGGAACTCGGCGAGCAGTTCGTCGGTAGCCCAGGAGGTGTCCTGCGACCAGCTGCGCAGCAGCTCGCCCACGCGATTTCCGTCATGGGAGCCAAGGCGGCGTTCGGGAAGGAAGGGGAGCTGGAAGCCGAGGGCATAGCGCATCGCCGCGCGCTGCTTGCGGTCGCGCAGCAGGGCACTTCGCAGTGCTCGGGGATGCGGCATCGCGACCGACGCGATCGCGCGCACCGCCTCGGGGTGCAGCACTGCAGCCGACCACGCCGCGATCCCGCCCCAGCCATGTCCGACGACCACGGCATCCGATTCGCCCAGCGAGCGGATCACGCCGGCCACGTCAGCAGCCATCGTTCTCGGGTCATACCCCTGCGGCGGGTGGTCGCTGCCCGCATAGCCGCGCAGGTCCATGGCGATCACCCGGTAGCCGGAAGCGGCAAGGGCCGGAAGGTGCGCGCGCCAGGTCCACCAGAAGGTCGGAAACCCGTGCAGCAGCACGACCGCAGGGCCTTCGCCTGCCTCGACCACGTGGAATCGGCAGCCGTTCGCCGAGACGTCGCGATGCGACCAGGGGCCGACTGCGCGGATGACCGCGTCGGCGTCAGGCAGTGGTGCTCCCTGCGTCACTGAGCCGGCAGCGTGCCGGGTGACGGCGGCACAGCATCGGTCGGTGCCGTGCCTGCCGGGCCAAGGAGTGCCTCACGTGTCTTGTCGAACTCCTCCATGGCCACGCGCGGCCCCGTGATCTGCTCGAAGTTCTTCTTGGCCAGGAGCAAGGCGACCGCTGCTCCGGCGAGGAGCAGCACGCTGACGATGAGGAAGCTCGCCCACGCCGGCAGGCCGAGCTGCACGAGTACGTAGACCAGGGTGAACAGCAGGAAGAACGAGGCCTGGGCGATCAGGCCGACGGCGACGAGGCCGAGGATGCTGCCCTTGCCGACGTGCTCGCCGGCGGTTGCCATCTCGGTCTTCGCCAGCGAGATCTGCGCCTGCGCCAGCCGCTGGGCGTCGGCCACGGCCTTGCTGAGCAGTTCGCTGATCTTGGGTGCGGGCTGTGGCGGCATGGCGTCCCTTGTCTCCCTACGGCGTCGCCTCGGCGAGTGCGCGCTCGAGGCCAGGTAATCAGGTTAGCGCTGCCTGCGGCCGATGAGAACGATGGTGGCCAGCACTGCCGACAGCACGGAGGCCGTGAGCACGGCGAATTTCGCCGAGTCCATCGCCTCCGCGTTCCCGGGGTAGGCAAGCTCGGAGATGAGCAGCGCGACCGTGAAGCCGATTCCGCCGAGCACGCCGACGGCCGCGACGTCCTTCCATGCGATCCCCTCGCTCAGCGTCGCACGCGTGAAACGCGCGGTCACCCAGGCAGTGACGAAGACTCCAATCGGCTTGCCCACGACGAGTCCGAGGATGATGCCGATGGCGACGGGCGTGGCCAGCGCGTCCCCCATGCCGATCGCCCGCAGGTCGACGCCGGCGGCGAAGAACGCGAACACGGGCACGCAGAGCCCGGCGCTGATCGGGTGGATGCGGTCGACCAGGCGGTCCACTGGGGCGCGCTCCTCGCCTGGATCAGTGCGCACGCGCGTGAGGAGTCCGAACACGACGCCTGCGATGGTCGCGTGAATGCCGCTCTCGTGCACGAAGTACCAGCCGAGGACGACGACGGGCAGGTAGACCAGCGGCGTGGTGACCCGCATGCGCTGGGCGAGCCAGTAGGCGAAGAACGACGCCACGGCTGCCGCGAACCAGCCGATCGCGAAGGCGTCGGAGTAGAAGATCGCGATGACGGCGATGGCTCCGAGGTCGTCGACCACGGCGAGGGTGAGCAGGAACGCGCGCAGTGCGATCGGCAGGCGCTTGCCGGCGATGGCCAGGACCGCGAGCGCGAACGCTATGTCGGTCGCCATCGGCACGCCCCAGCCAGAGGTCACGCCCGTGCTGGAGGCCGAGTTGATGACGATGTAGAAGGCGGCCGGGACGATCATCCCGCCGATCGCTGCGAGGATCGGCACGGCGGCCTGCGATGGCCGCGAGAGCGTGCCGAGCACTAGCTCATGCTTGAGCTCGAGGCCGACGACGAAGAAGAAGACGGCGAGCAGGCCGTCCGCGGCCCACGTGCCCAGGCTCAGGTGCAGCCCCAGCGCCTGCGGGCCGACCTCGAAGCCGACCATCGCCGAGTAGGCATCTCCGATGGGCGAGTTGGCCCACACCAGTGCCGCGGCGGCGGCAACCAGGATCAGCAGGCCGCCGACGGTCTCGCTGCGCAACTGCCGCAGGAGCCAGCTCCGCTCGCGTGCACTGG
>CAYFLP010000271.1:0-2769 GCA_964344045.1 uncultured Bifidobacteriaceae bacterium | reverse complement strand
GCGCGTGCGACTAGGCGAACGCGATGACCTTCCGTTGCTGGTGCAGCGCAAGGGAGACGCAGTGGGCCAGCTCGTGCAGCGCTTCGCCGATGATCCGGCCGCGTCGCTGCTCGGCACGATCTCGCTGTGGCAGGGCGTGGATGTCCCCGGTGCGTCCTGCAGCCTCGTCGTGATCGACCGGATCCCGTTCCCTCGCCCGGACGATCCGCTCATCGCGGCCCGTCAGCGAGCGGTGGACGAGGCAGGCGGTTCGGGCTTCCGGACGATCAGCGTGCCCAAGGCTGGGCTCCTCCTGGCCCAGGGCGCTGGACGCCTGATCCGCGGCGACCAGGACAGGGGAGTGGTGGCAGTCCTCGACTCGCGGCTCGCGACCGCGGGCTACGCGCGCGCGCTGCGCGCAAGCATGCCGCCGCTGTGGTTCACCACGGACAAGGCCACGGTGGTCGGGGCGCTGGAACGGCTCAGCGCCGAGATCGACACCTGACGGTCACGGTAGGAAGCCCGGTGAGCACTTCGTGAGGCCGGGCAGCTGCCGGCACTACACCTTGCGCAGGACGCTGACGACCTTGCCCATGATCGAGGCCTCATCACCGAGGATCGGGGCGTAGGCGGGGTTGTGCGGCATGAGCCACACATGGCCGTCACGACGCTTGAAGGTCTTCACGGTGGCCTCGTCGTCAAGCAGTGCCGCGACGATGTCGCCGTTGTCCGCCGTTGCCTGCTGGCGCACGACGACCCAGTCGCCGTCGCAGATGGCGGCATCGATCATCGAGTCGCCCACCACCTTGAGCAAGAACAGCTCGCCCTCGCCGACGAGGTCGCGGGGGAGCGGGAAGACGTCTTCCACGTGCTGCTCGGCGAGGATCGGGCCGCCGGCTGCGATGCGCCCGACCAAGGGGACGAAGGCCGTGCGCGGATCATCGACCTGCGGGGCATCAGAGGTCGATGCAGGAGGCGTGGTGGACGCCACCGATGTCGTCGACCTGGCAGACGACGGCCCTGCTGATGTCGCGGTGTCGGGATCGGCGACGACCAGGGCACGTGGGCGGTTCGGATCTCGGCGCAGGTACCCCATGCGCTCGAGGGCGACGAGTTGATGGGAGACCGAGCTGGGCGAGGCCAGGCCCACGCCGATGCCGATCTCGCGAACGCTCGGGGGATAGCCGCGCTCGTCGACGGACTCCCGGATGACCGCCAGGATGGCACGCTGCCGAGCGGTCAGCCCCGCGTCGTCGGCCGGGCCGTCGGGCAGTTCAGTGACCTTGGCGCTCATCTGTGCTCCTCGCGATCGGATCGTGCTGGCACTGCTAGGCGTACGGCGTGGTAGTGCGGAGTGCGGTGGATGTCAGACCCTCCGGGGAGGCTCTGGCCCTAGCAGTCGAACTGCGCTCGTACGTCCGTACGAATGCATTCGCAGGCTAGTACGACAGCGACACGAATTCAAACATATGTTCGAATGATGCTGGACGTGTCGCGCTGCTGGTGCTATAAATCGTACAGGTGTTCGATAGAACGTATGTTCGAATCGAATCCGCAGGACGAACGGCAGGACGCACGGCAAGACGAATGGCTCGTGGCACGAACAGGCGAACAGAACGACCGAAGCAGGACCGGTTCACGCCGGCCCAGGAAAGGAGCAGACATGGCACTCGCGGCCCCCTTCCCCGCCGCCCATACAGCGCGCGCCCCTCGTTCGACCTCGGGGCAGCTGCGCCTGACCAGGCGGGGGCGCGCAGTCGTCATCCTGGCAGCGGCCGGCTTCATGCTGTTGGCCATCGTGCTCTCGGGTCGGTTCACGGCCGATGCGGGCACGACCGCCTCGGATGCTCCCGCCGCTTCTAGCGTGGTTGTCCGGCCTGGGGAGAACCTGTGGCAGATCGCCCAGCGCATTGCCCCCGAGTCCGACCCGCGCGCGACGGTGCTTCGGCTGCGCGAGCTCAATGGCCTGCATGGCTCGCAGGTAGATGCCGGCCAGACGCTCGTCGTGCCCACTTCCTGATTTGCTCGCGCAACACGCCGACATTTGCCCTTGCCAACGGGTGTGTGAACGAGTACGTTCCTACCCCTAGATGTAGTAGTTACATGTCTGTTGTTCATCAACAGGTTGTGGCTGCTCATCCACAGCGCAGGGCACCGAACTGAACAAGATCTCCACAGGAGATCCACAGATCACCCCCTGAGCAACCCTGCAGGATCTCCGGAACCCCCCGTGGGACGACCGGTTGAGCACCGCACAGTGACAGGCGAGGCTAATGGGAAGGGAGTGAATCGATGCGCTGTCCGTACTGCCGTGAGGACGACTCACGAGTCGTCGACTCCCGCTCTGCCGACGACGGCCTTGCCATCCGGCGACGTCGTGAGTGCGCAGCCTGCGGCCGTCGATTCACCACCGCCGAGACCTCGGTCCTCTACGTGGCGAAGCGCTCTGGCGCCAATGAGCCCTTCAGCCGGTCGAAGGTCCTCAGCGGCGTGCGTAAGGCCTGCCAGGGGCGTCCGGTCAGCGAGGACGACCTAGCCCGCCTGGCGCAGCAGGTAGAGGATGCCGTCCGGGCCATGGGCCTGGCCGAGGTTCCCGCGATGGAAGTCGGCCTCGCGATCCTGGGCCCGCTGCGCGAGCTCGACGAAGTCGCCTACCTGCGCTTTGCATCGGTCTACCGATCCTTCGACAACCTCGAGGACTTCGAGGCCGAGATCGCCCTGCTGCGTGCAGAGGGCGAGCCCACCGGCCAGGAGCCCTCGGCGACGACAAGCACTACCTAGAGGCAAGAC
>CAYFLP010000270.1:500-2776 GCA_964344045.1 uncultured Bifidobacteriaceae bacterium | reverse complement strand
CGACCGGGCGCGAGATGTCATCGACCGTCGAGCGGATGTGCACGCCCGCACGCTCCAGCAGGCCCGATGCGAAGCCCAGGCGCACCGGCGAGTCGTGGTTGCCGGGCACCAGGACCACCTGGCACAGGGCGGAAAGCCGCTCAAGGGCCGACTCGAAGGCACCGACGGCCTCCAGCGGGGGTACCGCCCGGTCGAAGACATCGCCGGCCACGACGACGCAGTCGACTTCGCGCTCGTCGACGGTGCGCACCAGCCAGTCGAGGAAGGCGCCTTGATGCTCGAGCATGGGCACGCTGTGGAGGGACCGGCCCAGGTGCCAGTCGGACGTGTGCAGCAGTCTCATGGCCGCGTCCCTCCCCTGGCGTCCCTCCCCTGGCGTCCCTCGCATGAGAGGCTATCGTCCACGTAGCCGCACCCAAGGAGCGCCGCATGTCCGTAGGCATTGTCGTACTGATCGTCGTCATCGTCCTGATCGCGCTCATCGTGCTGATCGGCTTCACCCAGTTCAACAAGCTGCGCAGGCTCGACATCCAGGTCGACGGTGCCCTCGGCGGCATCGACACCCTGCTGACCAAGCGAGCCGACCTCGTGCCCAACCTGGTCGAGACGGTCAAGGGCGGCGCCGACTTCGAGAAGTCGACCCTCGAGAACGTGACCGCTGCACGCGCGAGCATGGCGCAGGCCACGACGGTCGAGCAGAAGGCCACTGCCGACGGCGCCCTGACCCAGGCACTGGGCCGCCTCTTCGCGGTGGCCGAGGCCTACCCGCAGCTGACGGCCACGGCAGGCTTCCGCGACCTGCAGGCCCAGCTGCAGCAGATCGAGGGCGAGCTGCAGTTCGCGCGCCAGTACTACAACGATGCGGTCGTGCAGCTCAATACGTCGGTCAAGACCGCGCCCGCCATGTGGTTCGCAGGCGTCGCGAAGGTGCAGGCACGTCCGATGTACTCCGAGCCCGACGCAGCCAAGCGCGAGGCACCGCGAGTGCAGTTCTAGCCTGCCGGCCCGAGTCATGCGAATTCGCAGTTCCATCGCCGTTGCCCTGACCACCGGAGCACTCGCTGCGAGCGCAGCAGCCGTCGCCGCGGCCGCACCTGCGCAGGCTGAGGCCATCAGCTCCATGACCGTCGAGGCGACTCTGGGCGCCGACACCGTGCTGCACGTGCGCGAGGACATCGCGTACGACTTCGAAGGCGCCTCGCGCCACGGCATCTTCCGCGAGATTCCCGTCTCGGACGCGATGCCCGACGGCAGCAGCCGGCGCTACGACGTGACCATCACCTCGGTGACCCGCGATGGCCAGGCGGAGGCCTACGAGACCACCGACGAGAGCCCCTTCCTGTCGGTGCGCATCGGCGATCCCTCGACCACGGTCTCCGGGGTGCACGACTACGTGATCGAGTACGACGTCACGCACGCAATGCGGGTCATCTCGAGTGCCGACGCGGCCCAGGGGCTGCCGTCGACCCTCTCGGCCGGCGACGTCGAGCTCTACTGGGACTACGTGGGCAGCGGCTGGCAGGTGCCCATTGCCGCCGCGACCGCATCCGTGACCGCGCCCCAGCCCGCGCTCGCCGCCGCCTGCTACTACGGGCCCGACGGCGGCAGCCAGGCGTGCCCAACCGGGCAGGACGGAGCCACCGTCACATTCGGCCCGGTGCCTATCTCGCCAGGAGACTCCCTCACCGGCGATACCGCGTATCCCGCGTCAGCATTCTCCGTTCCGGTCGTCGAGGACATCGCAGCGAGTCCGACAGAGCACGCCGGATGGGGCCTGCTGGCCGGGCTCGTCGCAGGCCTCGCTCTCATCGTCGTCCCGATGACCTTCGCCATCACTCGGCGCCGCGAGGACGCGGGCGTGTCGATGCCGCTGGCGCCGCCCCAGTACTCGCCGCCGGACGGCCTGGCCCCCGCAGAGCTCGCCGCGGCCTGGAAGGGCGCTGACGAGTCAGTCCTCCCGCGCGTCGTGATCGCCACCCTGCTGGACCTCTCGGCCCGACGGTGGATCAACCTGTCGCAGAACGATGGCCGGACCACCGTCACATGGGTCGGCACCGGCACGTCGCCCATGCGCCCATGGGAGGAATCGATCCTCGCAGCGATCCTGAAGGGCAACACGACTGCGACGATCGGTTCGTACGACCCGCAACTGGACTCCGCTACGACGGCTGCCTACGCCTCGCTCGTGGCCGCCGCGGAAGCGAGCGGCCGTCGCAATGCGGACGGCGATGCGCCCGACCGCCGGTGGAATCCATTGGTCCTCATCGGCATAGGCC
>CAYFLP010000270.1:0-490 GCA_964344045.1 uncultured Bifidobacteriaceae bacterium | reverse complement strand
ATCGCGTTCTTCGTCGGCTGGATCGTCGTCGCCTGCTTCCTGGTTCCGGCAGGCATCGGCTCCGTCATCGGATGGGCCATTGCCCGCAGGATCACCCCGCGCCAGGAGACGCTCGAGTCCGCCACGTTCCAGGCGAAGGTGCGCGGCCTGGAGAAGGTGCTGAGCACCGACGCCGCCGCATCGCGCCGCGAGTTCGCGCACAGCCTCGGCCTGCCCGACAATGCGGTCTACGCGACCATGCTGCCGTACGCGGTGGTACTCGACGTCGAGGACTCCTGGAGCGGCGCCTTCCCCGACCTCACCCCTGACCAGCTCGCAGCGGTGGGCCTGTACGGCATGAATGCCTACTGGATGGCCGGCTTCGTGCATTCGGCCACGGGCTCGTTCGCAAGTGCCATGACGGCCCCGCGCACGTCATCCGGCAGCGGCTTCTCCGGTGGCGGAGGCTTCTCCGGCGGTGGTGGCGGCGGCGGTGGCGGCGGCTCCTGGT